>CALFYN010000361.1 GCA_937952345.1 uncultured Acidobacteriota bacterium | reverse complement strand
CGGAGTCCTGGAGGATGGGGCTGAAGACGCCGAGCATGGCGGCACGGCGCTGCATCCCCGGGGGGGCACTCCGGTAGTCCGCGAGGTCGAAGGCAGGGAGCAGGCTGCCGGACATGGAGGCATGGACGAGGGCGCTCGCATCGGCGCAGAGGTTGCCGGTGGTGACCTTCTCGGCGCCACGGGGCAATTGCGGGCCACGGATGAGCTCGATCATCGATGCGGGCGGTGTGGTGATCGAGCCAATGACCTTCTGGCGCTGATCCCAGATCTCCTTCATGGACGGGCCGAAGGCGACGTAGTATTCGAGGCGGGCAAGGCCCTCGGCCTGGATGGCCAGCCGGTCCGGGGCGGTCTTGCCGAGGTCGAAGGTGAAGGGGACGGAGGAGTCCATCCAGAGGGCGTAGCCGTTGCCGGTGACCAGGAACGGTTGGCTGGTGCGAAGGACGAGGCCGCGGGCATCGAGCGAGGGTTGGGGCCGGGGGCCTAAGCCGTAAAATTTTTCGAGGGGCGGGACGCCGATCTCATGGATCGACTTGCCATCGGCCACGCGGGCCAGACGCTCCGTGAAGAGGCGGTGCCCGGCGGGAAGCTGCACCGTGAGCAGCCCGCGATCGCGGGCCACTTCGACGGTGAGTTCCGAGGTGCGGAGCACGACGTTGGTTTCCGAACCCGTGGCATCCACATCCACCGTGGTGTCGGTGATGGCCCGTTTGGGCGGGCCTTTGGGGCCACGGCGAACGCGGAAGGCGGACTCGCTGACCCATTCCAGTTCGAAGTTATTCGGGCCACCGAACTCGAAGGTAAAGGTATTGAACTTGCGCTCCCAAGCGGTGAAGCGCTGGGCGGGCAATAGCGAAACGGCGGCGAGGAAAACGAGCAGCCGGATCACAGAGTGAGCAAGGCCTCCTGCATTTCGCCTGTCACGATAGCAGAAGATTCCGATACATAGACGTTGACTTCGGAACGGATGCCGAAGGGCGTGAGGTAAATGCCCGGCTCGATGGAGAAGCAGGTATTGGCGATAATCTCGCGGGTATCGTGGCTTTCGAGGTTATCCATGTTTGCGCCGTTGCCATGCACGTCGGTGCCGATGGAATGGCCGGTGCGGTGGATGAAGTAGTCGCCGAAGCCGTTGTCGCGAATGTAGCCGCGCACGACGTCATCGACTTCAAAGCCGGCAAGGGAAGTGCGGCTGGCGACCATCTGCTGAATGAACTGCACGCCGGCGTTGCGCGCGCCCTTGACGATCTCGAAGACTTTGAGCATTTCGCTGGACGGGTTGGGGCCGCAGTAGCCGGTCCAGGTGATGTCGTAGTAGACAGCGTCGGGCTGATCGAGTTTGGCCCACATATCGATGAGGACGAGGTCGTTCTTGCGGATGGGGGAACTGCTTCCGGCAACGGGCTCGTAGTGGGGATTGGAGGCATTGGCATTGACGGCGACGATGGGTCCGTGGTCGGTGAACAATCCCTGATTGCGGAACCCGGCGCGGATGAACTCGGCGACTTCGAACTCGGTGAGGGTCTGATGATTGCGCAAGGCCTCGGAGATCTTGCCGAAGGCCGCGCGGCGGATGGCATCGACGCGCTTGCCGGCTTCGATGTGGGATTCGAACTGGGCCTGCGACCAGCGGGCTTCGAAGTACTGGACCAAGTCGGCGGAAGAGGAGACTACTGCTCCGGTGGAGCGCACGAGGTCGATCATGCCGCCATCGACGAGTGAGACATAGGGAATCTCGCAAAGGGCCGAGTGTTGCATGATGACGTTGCCGAGTCCGGCGAGCAGATCCTGCAATCCGGTATGAAGGGTCTGCCAACTGGAGTAGACGTTTTTGCGGCCGGGCAGGGCGTCGAGCATGGTGGGCTCGATCTTGTGCACGAGAGCGACCGGCTCGCCACGAGCCGGGATGAGATAGAACCAGCGGCGGGACGGCGTGCGCGGCGGTTCAAACTGGAGGATGCGATAGGCGAGCGGATCGCGAAAGTGATGATCGTAGAAGAGCCAGCCAGGGATGCCGTTTTGCTTGAGCAACTCCTGGATGTCAGCGATGCGGGACATGATTATTTCACTCCTCCCATCAGGCGGGTGATGGGTTTGGTAAAGAAGGCCAATAGAAGGCCGGCGGCAACGGCGAATGCGCCAACCACTCCGAACAGAGCGGGGAGCGGCAGGGCCTCATAGAAACCCGAGACAGTGCCGCCGAGGTAGTTTCCGATGGAGATGGAGAGGAACCAGACGCCCATCATGAGTCCGGCGACGCGGGCCGGGGCGAGCTTGGTGATGGCGCTGAGGCCGACGGGGCTGAGGCAGAGCTCGCCGAAGGTATGGAGCAGGTAAGTCGCGGTGAGCCAGAGGGGGGTGACTTTGGTGGCTGCGCCAGCCGAGGCAGGCGGGATGAGGATGGCGAATCCGAGGCCGACGAGGACGAGGCCCCAGGAGAATTTGGCGGGAGAGGAAGGCTCGCGGGAGCCGAGCTTTATCCAGAGCCACGCAAAGAGCGGGGCCATGGTCCAGATGAAGAGGCCGTTGAGGGATTGGAGCCAACTGGGGGGATATTGCCAGCCGAAGATGGCGTTATCGGTGCGCTCGGCGGCGAAGACATTAAGAGTGGAGCCGGCCTGTTCGAAGACAGACCAGAAGAGGCAGGAGGCGGAGAACAGGACGCCGATGACAGCGAGTTTTTTGCGCTCTTCGGGAGACCATTGGGCGGCACCGAAGAGCCAGACGAAGAATCCGATGGTAACGATGAGGAGGGCGATGCCGGCGGCGCGGTTGAGTCCCTGGGCGGTGACGTTGCCGATGCCGAGTTGATCGACGGCGACGATGGCGCCGAGGGAAAGCGAGACGGCGAGGATGGCCCACCACATGCGGCGGCGCTGGGTGCGGTCCTCGTCGGGAGACGCGGCGACGGGTAACAGGCCGGCGTTGCCGAGGTGGCGCCATCCGTAGATGTACTGGACGACGCCGAGGAGCATGCCGGCGCCAGCGATGGCCATGCCGCTGCGCCAGCCGTAATCGCGGGCGATGAGGCCGCAGGCGAGCGGGGCGAAGAAGGCGCCCATATTGATGCCCATGTAGAAGATGGAGAATCCGGCGTCGCGGCGGGTGTCGCCGGACTGGTAGAGCTGGCCGACGATGGTGCTGATGTTGGGTTTGAGAAGTCCGGTGCCGGCGATGATGAGGACGAGGCCGAGGTAAAAGACGAGGAGGCTGGGGACGGCGAGCATGAGATAGCCGGCGGTCATGATGAAGCCGCCGAACATGACGGCGCGGCGCTGGCCGAGGATACGGTCGGCGATCCAGCCGCCGGGGAGGGCGACCATGTAGACCATGGCGGTGTAGAGTCCGTAGACGGCGCTGGCCTTGGTTTGATCGAAGCCGAGTCCACCGCCGGATTCAGGGGCGAGCATGAAGAGGATGAGGAGGGAGCGCATGCCGTAGTAGCCCCAGCGTTCCCAGAACTCGGTAAAGAAGAGGGTGGAGAGGCCGCGCGGATGTCCGAAGAATCCGGAGTCCGCCGTGGGCGACGCCGCGGAGACGGTTGCTTTGCTCATCGATGGCACACTAGTCGCGAATTGGTAAACCGGCCAACAGTTCGAGTGGATCACCATTCTAGCAGTTCCGCTGGAGGCTTCCGGGGCGGGGCGTGCCATCATAAGCGGCATGCGGCCCTCCAGTAGGCGAGGGCCGTGGCGAAGACGAGGTCGTCATGAATGGACTGGCGCTCGGCGCGGATGGTTTCCTGTTTGGGGTCATTGGGATCGCGATGCAGGTTCTGCAATTCCTCGATGAGGTCTTTGGCGAGCGGCAGATTGCGGGAGATGGTGAGGGCCTGGTCCTGGAGTCCCAATTCGAGGCGGCCGAGCAAGGCATTGCGGGGCATGTAGTGGGTATCGCCCTCGCGTCTTTCGCCTGAGCCGCCGGTGATTTTCACGGTATGGAGAATGGGATCGGGGTGATGTTGGCGGATGAGTTCGATGACGCTCTCGCCGACGCCGGTACCATCGACGATGAGTTTATTGCCGCGGTGGGCGATGGCGGGATGCCGCGTGAGGGAGGCGACGAGCCTGGCGACATCGCGGTAGGCCGTGCCGAGCGGGACGCGCTGGAGGAAGCGGACCGTGCGCAGGGTTTTCTTTTCCCACTCATAGGTGATGCGGTCCTGGGGGCCGGTGATAATCTCGACGCGCTCGACGATGGCGATGGCGGAGTAGTCATGGATCTGGCCGATGTCGACGCCGATGTAGTATCGGGGATCGGGCGTGGCGGGGATGCCTTGGCGAGAGCCATTTTCAGGAATTCGTTGCTGAAGTGGGCATTGGCGGAAGGGAGCACGAAGGGGGCCTGCAGATTGGCGGGATCGATGGGCAGGGGCGGGATGTCCGAGAGGGCATTTTCGAGCATGCTGTAAGGGAAGACGGCGCCTTCGCGGTCGAGGAATTCTCAGGAATATTCGCGGCGGAAGTCGGTTTCCGAGAGGGGACGCGCTCTTCGTTCGAGGAATTGGGGTTTGATGCGGAGACATTTCGAAGCGGGGATTTCGAAGCGGGTCCACTGATCGCGGGAGATGCGGACTGGGGAAAGAGTTAAGTGGTTGGATTGATGGAGAATTTACTTTTGGATGCCGCGTAAACAGTGAAACGCCGGCCAAACCAGCAGCTATTTTTCGTCAACTCGGCAGCGGGCGCGCGGAACCGGCCAACTCTATTGGCGCCCGGGAACACGCCACTGCCGCACGGAGAATGGCTCAAACAATTCTCTCCGGCTCCAACTCCCCAGCCGCAGCGTGGCTTCCACCGGATTCTTGTCCGCATTGACTGCAATCACAAGCACGCCCGACCCGGCTGGCTTGGCAACCCACTCAATGCCACGATCGAGGGAATGCCCAGTATCGTGGTACTCCACATCCAGCGCCACATCCAGACGCCGCCCCGCCAACTCCACCGAGATACTATTCAGCTCGCCCACCGTCGTCGCAACACTCTCCCACAACCCGGAATCCGGCGGTGTGCGATGCAACCCCCACCACAGGAGACCCGTTGCTCCATGCACAATCGCCTGATACGCCATGAAACGTGTTTCCGCCAACGTCGGATATCGCACCATCTTTGGGTCGCGCCCTGTCTGCCGCAGCATCTCCCATGCAAACCCTTGCAGCACCATCCACACTCCACGCGCGGGCCCTGCCACCTGCCGCATCTTGTCAACGTAAGGCCCAATTTGCGAAATCGTCGCGTTCAACAAGTCCCCTTGCTGTCCGTCCGGCCAAAGGGCATATTGCCCACGTATGCCATGTGGAATCACAGGGTACACATCGGTTGCGATCAGGTCGCCGCCAGGATTGTAGCGGGCGAGGGTGCTCACCAGATTCGTCGGCGAATGATTCAGATACAGTGGCCGCGAAGGATCAATCGATTTCACCAGCCGGTACGTTTCCCGTATCACTTCGGGCTTCACTCTGAATTCTCGCGGCTTATTCCAGACGAACGACGGCTCATCCTCCGTCTCCCAGAACAGAATCTCCCGGCGACCCTTCCAATCCGCAAGTAATCGCCGGATCCTTTGCTCATCCTGCGGACTACCCAAGGAACCTAGTGTGGCCCATGTGTATATCCCGTGCTCGCCTGCCAGATCAAGCTGATCCTTTTGCAACGCGGCATGTACAAATCGGAACCCTGCTCCGGAGGCCCGCTGCCATGCGCGATCGCCTTGCGGCAGTTGATACAGGCCTAGCGCGAAGGTCCGAACTCCCCGTATCAAAAGCATGCCGTCCGAATCGACCTGAACTTCGGCTCCCGCCGCAAAAGCTGAGCACGCCCCAGCAAGGAAAACTCTGCGTCGCATTGGCTACTCCCCGATCAAACGGCCGTCCGTTGCGCGCCGCACCCGTAGCGGTTTCCACACCACCGTGCTACGGCCCGCAACATCCACCGTTGCGGCGCGCAATCTGTAGTCGCCCGGGCGCGTTAGACGAAACGACACATCCACCGTTCCGCCTGTCGCGTCCTGTTCCACCCTCGGCTTCAGCCCTTCTGGGATGACCAGCGCCTGGTCCTCTTCTTCCGGCCCGTATAATTCCCATGCAACCAGCGCATTTCGATACACTCCATCAGTATCCGCTCCAAACGTGTAGTAAATCCTTGATGTTGTCTCCTCCACACGCGCCCTCGCCGTCACAAGAAGCACCCCAACGTCCGAATGTCCCGCAACCGTTACCGTCAACCGTGGGGCAATCGCCTCTTGCGCTCTGCGCTCCACATTCCCATCCTCCAGCACGCGCACCACATTTCCGTATCCGGACGTGTCCATCCCCGGCAAATCCCACAACAGATCGAAGCTCTCCCCACTCCGAAAAAGCCGCTCCACCTCGGCAAAGAACCGGCTCATCACTACACGATGCTTCACCCCGCGCCGATTGATCCGTTCCAGATTCAGTTCGTGAATACCCCACAGATTCCCCTTGCCTGTCTGCACATGCCCCAGATCGTATCCGGGAGGCAATAGAACAGCAGCCGCCGCTGCCCTTCGCAACTGTGTCAAGTCGCCGCGCGGGTGCGCCCGAGAATACTCGCGCAGATGCCGCGCCAGCGTCAGCACCTCTGCGAATGGAACACACGCGAGTTGGTAGTTATCCCAGAAGAAGAACCTCGTCGCGCCCAAGTCATACGCATGCGTGAGCCAGAATGGCGCATCGGAACGGTCCACGGCCCCGTAGATACTCACACCCCACTGCTTTGAAGTGGCCCTAGCGGCCCCGCGCAGGAAGCCGAACAAGATCGACGTTAGTGACTTCGGATCATCCGGCGGCAACTGCACGCCGTAGGTCATATCTATCTCTGGCACCGTCCTGCGCGTCCCGATACGCCCCGGTGGCTCGAACACAATGGCGTTCGGAACCAGCGCATCCTGCGAAAGTTGGTACGCGGCCGTGCTCACCATCGTTTCCCAACTGTATAGATTCCGCTGCGGGAAGTTCATTGCACCGACATCAACATCGGCCCGCGCCCGAAGGCTCTTCATCAAAGCCCACGGTGCACCGTCTTTCAGCACATGCGCGAAGTATTCTCGGAATTCATCGAACATCCGCTCCGGCGAAAGTGTCTTTCGGTACTCCGGTTCTTTCGCCAGTCGCGGGCGAACCACATGATCCCGAGTCCCTACGGCAGGCTCGTCAAGGAACAGTGCCGCCCCGATATAGTTGGACCGGTATAGGATCTCCGGAAAAGGAGCCGACCGCAGCCCTCCCCAAAAGTACAAACCCAGTTCGTCTGCCCAACCCCATTGCGTGTCGTCCACACGGACACACGTAAGTCCGGCATCGCGCATAATGCGGTAATCTTCCCGGCTCAGCGGGACTAACTCATAATCGGACCCGTCGAAACGCCGCCGCTCATCCTTCTGCCGCGTATTACTGGCTTGCCCAATCCACAAGTCCGGCCGCAATTCCAAGGCTTCCACTCCAGCAGGAGGGTCCACCGCCAGTATCTGCTCTACACTCTCCCGGCGGTAGGTATGTCCCAGGTAGTGGATCGTTGCCGGCAACGGTACCACCGGCAGACGGAGTTGTTCCCAGCCCCCGTGTTCTGGCAGAATGGCGGCCTGCGACAGTGCGTTCCGGTATTCGCGAGGCCTCTTCATGAGTGAGTCCTGGAAGATGTAGCGTTTCACATTCGCCCTGGCCGGCTCGCCGGCACTCCACATCCATAGCCGGTAGCGATCGCCATTCCGCTTGCTGGCTGCGAGTGAGATCCATCGCTTCCCGTCAGTCTCCGGTCCGATCGAGAGCGTGAACGCCTGCACCACTGATGACTTCGCAACATCCTCCATCAGCCGGTACTGCGCCTGTTCACCTGCCGGCTGAACCGGCTTCCCCGCCTGCCCTAGTTCGAAGTCATCGAACAGTCCAAAATCGTCCAGATCGTATCGCTCCCCGGCGGGCTGCGTCTCCGGCGCGAACCGCATCATGTGTGGCCCGGCAAACCCCCTGCGCACATTGCCATGATGCGGACCATACACATTCTTCAGTGACCCGTGTACCCGCACTTCAACTGCATTCACACCCTGGCGCAGGAAGCTTGACACATCCAGTTAGTAGGGCTGCCATGCGATAATCCCCGCGT
>CALFYN010000360.1 GCA_937952345.1 uncultured Acidobacteriota bacterium | reverse complement strand
AGACCTGTTGCGGATCCTGGCTGCGTCGCCATCCGGCGCCACGCTGCTGCGTTCTCAGGACCGTATCGAACCCATCGCCATCCAATCCGGCGACGTCACTCCCGGCCGCGCCATCGTATGGACACGCGCCGCCGCACCAGGCCGCATGACCGTCCGTTATCGCACCTCCGAAAAAGGACCAGCCCGGACCATCCAGGGACCTGCGCTCACCGCAGCCAGCGACTTCACCGGCCGCGTCGAACTCACCGGACTGCCCGCGGGCCAGCGCATCCTCTACGAGGTGCAGGTGGATGGCGCAGCGCCCTTGCAAGGCCATTTCCTCACGCCGCCCGCCAGCGCTTCCGATATTCGATTCTTCTGGTCCGGCGACATGGTCGGCCAGGGCTGGGGCATCAATCCCGATCTCGGCGGCATTCGCATCTTCGACGTCATGCGCAAGCTTCAGCCTCATTTCTTCATCCACAGCGGCGATTCCATCTATGCCGATTCCCCCGTCCCCGCCGAAGTCCGCCTGCCCGATGGCAAGCTGTGGCGGAACCGCGTCACCGAAGAAAAGAGCAAGATCGCACAGACATTGGACGAGTTCCGCGGCTGTTACCGGTACAACCTCCTCGATGAACATGTCCGCCAATTCTCAGCGGAAGTGGCCCAGGTCTGGCAATGGGACGATCATGAGGTCACCAATAACTGGTCGCCTTCGAAAATGCTCGGCAACGATGATCGCTACCAGGTCAAGGACATCCGCACCCTCGTCGAACGCGCCCGCAAAGCATACCTCGAATACGCGCCTCTTCGCATTGAACGCCGCGATCCCTCCCGCATTTACCGCCGTATCTCCTACGGCCCGCTACTCGATGTGTTTGTCGTCGATATGCGTAGCTATCGCGGCCCCAATACCTTCAACCGCCAGGAAGCCGAATCCGCCGATACGGTCTTTCTCGGCCGCCGCCAGATGGATTGGCTCAAGCAGGGGCTCCGCGCATCGCGCGCCACATGGAAGGTGATCGCCGCCGACATGCCCGTTGGCCTCATCGTCGGCGACGGGAAGGATGCGCAAGGCCGGTCTCAATTCGAAGCCATCGCCAACGGAGACGGGCCCGCCCTCGGCCGCGAACTGGAAATCGCCGGCCTGTTGCGCTTTCTCAAGACACGGAACATCCGCAACACCGTATGGCTCACCGCCGATGTGCACTACACCGCCGCCCACTACTACGATCCCGCGAAAGCGCGTTTCACCGAATTCCTTCCGTTCTGGGAATTCGTCAGTGGTCCGCTCAACGCCGGCACCTTCGGCCCCGGTGTTCTCGACGATACCTTCGGCCCCCGCGTGGAGTTCTCCAAAGCCCCGCCCAAAGGCCAATCGAACCTTTCGCCGCTCTCTGGAATGCAATTCTTCGGCGACGTGCAAATCGCCGGCAAGAGCAGGGAACTCACCGTGACCCTACGCGACCTCACCGGAGCCGCGTTATACTCGGAAACTCTCACCCCGGAACTCGGATGAAGAAGCTCACACTCGCCCTCTTACTCACGGCACTCCCCATGCAACCCCAACAACGCACGCAAGCGCGATCCATGGTGTTTTCCCGCGGTGGCATCGTCGCCACCAGCCAGACGCTGGCCTCGCAGGCCGGCGCCATGATCCTCGCCCGCGGCGGCACCGCCATCGATGCCGCCATCGCCGCCAACGCGGTGCTTACTGTCGTCGAGCCGATGAGTTGCGGCGTCGGCGGCGATCTGTTCGCCATTTACTACGATGCGAAGACGGGTAAAATTTCGGGGTTGAATGCCAGCGGACCGGCCCCCGCCGCCATGAGCATCGCAAAGCTCAAGGCGCTCGGCAATTACTCCATGCCGCAGGAGGGTATCCATTCCGTCACTGTACCCGGTTGCGTCGATGGCTGGCGCAAACTGCATCAGAAGTTCGGCAAACTCCCCTGGCGCGAAATATTCCAACCCGCGCGGTATTACGCCCGCCAAGGATTCCCCCTCACCGAAATCATTCAGGACCATTGGCGCTCCAGCGTATCCAAGCTCAATTTCAGCGAGTACACACGAAAGACTTTCCTCCCCGGCGGGCGTGCGCCGGATGTGGGCGACATCGTGAAGAATACCGACCTCGCCAAGACCCTCGACATCCTCGCGGAACAAGGCCCCGACGCGTTCTACAAAGGCCCCATCGCCGCCGGCATTCTCGCCACCTCGAAAAAACTTGAAGGCCTCATCGCCGCTTCCGATCTCGCCGAATTCTCGGCCGAATGGGTGGACCCGATCCAAACCACCTACCGCGGTTGGAAAATCCACGAACTTCCCCCGAATTCACAAGGCATCGCTGCCCTGGAAATGCTCAATATTCTGGAAACGCTGCCCGTGAACGAATACTCCCCCGACAGCGCGGCGGCATTCCACGCCAAGATCGAAGCGCAAAAACTCGCCTATCGCGATCTGCAGCGCTACCTCGGCGATCCTCGCCAGGCGCAAGTCCCCCTCGCCGGACTGCTCTCGAAAGCCTACGCCACCGAGCGCGCCAAGCTGATCGACCCGGAAAAGGCCAACTGCGATTTCGAGCCCGGAAAGCCTCTGCCCGCCGCCGGAGACACCATCTATCTCGCCGCCATCGACAAAGACGGCAACATCGCCTCGCTGATTCAAAGCGTCTATCTCAGCTTTGGTAGCGGCGTCGGCGTCGAAGGATTCGGATTCCATCTGCACAACCGCGCCGGCCTGTTTGAATTCGAAGAAGGGCATCCCAACGCTCTCGCGCCGAAAAAACGCCCCTTTCACACCATTATTCCCGCATTGATGGAAAAGGAGAACACGCGCATCGGATTCGGCATCATGGGTGGTTTGAATCAGGCCCAGGCCCACGCGCAGTTTGTCAGCAACATCGTCGACCACGGCATGAACATCCAACTCGCACTCGAAGCGCCACGCTTCACGAAGTTGAATTTCGGCGGCTGCGACGTGATGATCGAAAACCGCGTCCCTGTCACAACCCGCGAGGCACTCACCGCCAAGGGACATCGTCTGGAAGTGCAAAGCGATTTCTCCGGATGGATGGGCGGAGGCCAAGCCGTCATGCGCGACTACGACGCGAAGATCAACTCCGCCGCCTCATCCCCGCGTAAGGACGGCGCCGCCATCCCCGAGCCCGATCCCTATTTCTCCACCCCTCAGGCAAGCCGCCGCCGCCGCGACTGAAAGTGGTCATCTGACCACTTTGCTATACTATTGCCAATGAGTAAGCGCACGGTTACAGTGACTGAGTTCAAAGCGAACTGCCTCGCCATGCTGGATGAAGTGGACCGCCTCGGCGGAAGAATTATCATCACCAAGCGGGGACGCGCTATCGCTGAGGTGACGCGAATCCCCCGCAATGCATGGAAAAACCCCGCGGGTAGTTGGAAGGGAGTCGTGAAGATTGTTGGCGATATTGTCAACGAGGATACTTCTGGCAAGTGGAGTGTCGTAAGCGAGGATTGACGTCATGGCGCCAAGCCTCCTTCTCGACACCCATGTTCTCATCCGATGGTTTGCCTCGCCGAATCTGCTCAGCCGGGAACAGCGGCGTGTTCTCGAACAGGCGCTCCGGCGCGAAGAGCAATTGGGCATCAGCGGCACTTCTTTGCTCGAATTTGCGATTCTCGTTGGCGACGGGAAACTGCGCCTAAGCAGATCACTGGACCACGTACTCGACGAACTCAGAACTAACCCGTGGATCGAAGTGTTTCCCATCACCCACACAATCGCGTTGGAAGCCGCCTATCTCGGTATTCTCCGCGACCCCGCCGACCGCGCCATCGTCGCCACCGCCAGAGTACACGGCTTGCGCCTGCTCACCTCCGATCAGCGCATCGTTTCATCGAATCTCGTTTCCGTAATCGACTGATCTTCTCCTCAAAACGCTCCGGCACGGCGTCCCACCGCCACCGGTTCATGAATCCATCCACCCTCACGCACCGTACCCGCGGGACCGGCCGTGTACAAGTAAAACCGCGGCTGCATCGTGGGCTCCGGAGCTCCCAAGTCAATCGTATACGAACCCGGCCGGCGCACCATCCGGTCAAACCGCAGATACCAATCCGTCATCCGCCCCAGCGCGCCCATATCCCCACTGTGCAGCACTTCCAACCGTTCCACCCGCCGCAGATCCAATCCGCTCTCACGGTCCATCAGCTCCGGTCCGAAATAACTGGCCATGGCAAAGCACTCCGCCGGCCATCCCTTCTCCCGGGCCCGATGCAGCACGCGAGCCTCGCGCAATCCGTACCACTCCAAACCACGCTCTCCAAAGTAGAAATCCAGCGACCCCAAAAACTCACCCCCGATATCCGCCGCCGATCCACTTACCACCAATTTGCACCCCGCGCGCGCTTTCGTTTCCATCCGCCGCACCAACTCCGCCGTCTGGTACGTTTGATCGCGGTAATCAACCTCCTGACGATACACGTGGCCCGCCGTCACCAGCGGATAGGCTGCCACCAGCGCTGCCGCCACAAGCCCGCGATAGCGTCCCATTTGCTGCACGGCCACCCCCATTGGAATCACCGCCAGATACACCATCGGAACGGCGTAACGCAGCGCCACCAGTTTCGGCACGGTCACAAACGCCACCATGCACACAACGGCAGCCCAGCAAAACAGCATCGTCTGCCCGAACACTTCGCCACGCCGCTTCCACGCGATCACGATGGAATAGCCGGCAAGTCCAAGCAACATCAATTCGAAAGCATGCAACGTGCTGGCCGGCAACAGCATGGCCGACTGTTCCCGCACACGGCCCATCCATTCTCCGAGAACAAATCCGCCGGCGCGACTCGATGCGGCCTGCAATCGCCAGATCCACACCCCGAGCAATGCTCCATGCGGCAGCAGACGCATCCAAGAGGACGGGCCACGCGCCAACACGAACATGGTCAACAACCCCTGAAAAACAAAACCCGCCTCTTTTGTTCCGATCGTGAATAGCGCCAGCGCAAACCACAACACCTGGGTGGATGCGGTCATCTCCGAAACCCGAAACTCATACCGCCACAACAGCACCAACTGCGCGCAGATTCCCAGTGCCAGCCACCCATCGGGCGCGTGCAACATCAACGTGAATCGCGCCGGATGAAACAGCAGCAACGACAAGCCCGCCGTCTGCGCTTCCCATCCGCAGCCCATCCTCCGCATCAAGATCACGGCCAGCCCTGCCGAGGCGCCCAACGCGGCCCACTTCACCAAATACCAAATCCAGAACTCGCCGCCGAACAACAGCACCTGCAAGTCATAGAGCAATGCCGTGGACGGGCGCACCACGAACGTGCCGGTCAGCAAGTGATGAAACGCATTGCCCGCCAGCCGCCGCCATTCGATCGGCAAGCCGAAGTGGAACAAGTCAGCCGCGGTGAGGTAATCCCACAAAGCGAAGGGCCGGTAGAGCGAATCCAGCACCAGCGGCAGCAGGAACCACGCAAAGTAAGCCGCCACCCACCGGTTGCGGCCGCGTCGCACGAACAACAGCCATCTGTCTCGCGCAGCCATTTCCGCACCAGCCTACCGCGGCGACGCCCCCATCACCCCATCGCTCATTTTCCCGAATTTCTCGAAA
>CALFYN010000359.1 GCA_937952345.1 uncultured Acidobacteriota bacterium | reverse complement strand
AAGAAAGGGTATCTCTGCCTGGAATCGGAAGGCGCCAAGATTCATTTCCGTAATATCAAGATCATGGAGTTGCCGCCTGGAGTAACCTATCCCGACCAGGCGGCTCTGGAACTTTAGTCGAACATCCCCTCATACAACGGCGAACTCAGATACCGCTCGCCAGAATCCGGCAGAATCACCACCAGCGTCTTGCCATGAAACTCGGGTTGTTTGGCGATGCGCACCGCGGCCGCCGCCGCCGCACCGCAGGAAATCCCGCACAGGATCCCCTCTTCGCGGCCCAACCGCCGAGCCATCTCGATGGCTTCTTCATTCGTCACCTGCTCCACGCGATCCACCATCGTCAGGTCGAGCGTATCGGGAATGAACCCCGCGCCGATCCCTTGAATCTTATGCGGCCCGGGCTTCAGCGCTTCGCCATTCCGGGTCTGCGTAATCACCGGACTGGCGGCCGGCTCCACACCCACCGACAAGATCTTCTTCCCTTTTTCCAGTTTGAAATAACGGGAAATACCAGTGATGGTCCCGCCCGTGCCGATTCCCGAAACCAGCACATCCATTCCGCCATCGGTGTCATCCCAAATCTCCGGCCCAGTCGTCTTCGCATGAATCTCCGGATTCGCCGGATTCTTGAACTGCTGCGGCAAAACATAGCGCGAAGGGTCGGACGCCAGAATCTGCTCGGCACGCGAAATCGCGCCGCGCATGCCTTCGCTGCCCGGCGTCAACACCAGATTCGCGCCCAGCGCCTTCAGCACCTTCCGCCGTTCCAGCGACATGGTTTCCGGCATCGTCAATGTAATCGAGTAGCCGCGCGCCGCAGCGACGAACGCCAGCGCAATGCCCGTATTGCCGCTGGTGGGCTCGATGATCTCCTTGCCGGCCTTCAGCACCCCGCGCTTCTCCGCGTCCCAGATCATCGCGGCGCCGATGCGGCATTTCACCGAATAGGCCGGATTGCGCCCTTCGATCTTCGCCAGCACGGTGGCCGGCGCGCCATCGGTGACGCGATTCAATTTCACCAGAGGGGTCCGCCCGATGCTCAAAGAGTTGTCGTTGAAAATCACGTTTGCTCTCCTCTTTTATATGTCCCAGTTCGGTATGTATTTCGCCTGCCGTTCCTGCCAGTTGCGGCGCAGATCGCCGAAGCTCGTTTGATCCACCACCGACGATACCGCGTCATCCACCCGGCCCCACATCTCCGCGAACGGATTGTTGGTCTTGCGCTTCTCCGCGGAGCGGCTCTTGGCGCCATCCACGAATCGGATTACCTCGCCCACCGTGATGGTGTCGGCGGAGCGCGACAGCAGATACCCGCCTTCGGCGCCTCGCCGCGATTCCACGAATCCGCCCTGCTTGAGCGAGGCCAGAATCAGCTCCAGAAACTTCTGCGGAATGTTTTGCCGTTTGGCGATCTCAGCGATTTTCACCGGCTCCCCCAAGGGCTGCGTGGCCAAATCCAGGATCGCGGACAGAGCGTAATCCGCTTTGACGGAAATATACATGCGGCTATCAGGTAATACCGTAACACGAGTGCGGCAGCGAACGCCCAGCGCGCCCGCTTCCAACCGCGCTTTCCGATCCACGCTACAATTCCCAGGTGGAACGAGATCCCCAAGAAGTCACCCAACTCCTCGAACGCTGGTCCGGCGGCGACAAAGGGGCCCTGGATGAACTCACTCCGCTCATCTACAACGAACTCAAACGCGTCGCCCGCCGCCAGATGATGCGCGAACGCGCCGACCACACACTCGAAAGCACCGCCCTCGTCCATGAAGCCTACCTGCGCCTCATCGGGCAAAAGGGCACCAAGTGGCAAAGCCGCGCCCATTTTTTCGCCGTTGCCTCTGAGATGGCGCGGCGCATCCTCGTCGACTACGCCAAAGCCCGCAACGCGAAAAAGCGCGGCGGGCCGAAAGTGTCTCTCGAAGATTCCCCCGAACCCTCCATCGATCTCGATTCCGATGTCATCGCCGTCAACGACGCGCTCAACGAACTCGCCAAGCTCGATTCGCGGCAGGCCAAGATCGTCGAACTGCGCTACTTCGGCGGGCTCACTATCGAAGAAACCGCCGAGGTGCTCGGCGTGTCCACTCCCACCGTGAAGCGCGATTGGCTGGTGGCGCGCGCCTTCCTGCAACGCGCCCTCGGTGAACACATGCAGCCCGAATAACAACGAAAATCCGCGGCGCACCTTCGGGAGGTCCACGCCGCGGATTCCGCCACCCCGAGTTTCTACTCCACCTGTGCGGCGCGGCCGGTCGGCGTTGCCTTCAAGTGAGCCACTCGCTCGGGAACCGTCGACACCGCGCTGGGCAGCAGCACAATCGCCGCCCAACTGGTCGCCGCCGCGCTGACCCACTGGTCGCGTCCATGCGGAAACCCGGTGTCCACCAGAGGCTGGAACGGGAACGCGCGGGTTGCCACATGCCACGTCCCATCCTCCAATTGCGTCTTTCTCAGATACTGAATCCCCCTGCGCACGCTCCCCGCATCAGCCTTATCGCCCATTGCCTCGCGTAACGCATACACGGCGCGCGCCGTCGCATAGGCATCGCTCTCGAGCGTGGCCAACTGCGCCCAACCACCATCGGCACGCTGCTTCACGCGCAACTGGCGAGCCGCTTCCTCCACATCCGCCGCCGGCATGCCGGCCCACCGCAATCCCAGCAACCGCGCCACATACTCTTCCGTCGTAACCGGAGCCGAAGTCCGCAGCCAGCGCCCGGCTTTCGCCATGCGATTCGCAAACTCCGCTTTGCGGCCGGGAATCGGATACAGGCGCATCGAACGAATCGCCAGCATCGTCGCCTGAATATCGCCGTTCTCCAGCGGTCCGCGCGGCGACCAGCCGATCCAGCGCCCATCGGCAGCCTGCTTGGTCACGATGCTCTGCACAATCGCCGTGGTGATCTCATCCAGAGGCCGTCCCTGCGCCGACAGCGCTTCCAGAATATAGCCGCCGGTGACCGGAAGGTCGGGAACGACATCGCTCGCCTCCAGCAATATCCCCGTCATCGGCTTCACCATCGCGAACACCATGTTCATCAGCTTCTTCTCCTGCTCGGCATGCCCGGTGATGCCAGCGCGCCGTGCCGCGGCCAGCGTCATCAGGGGCAGCGTGTGATGATGGCAAGTGGCGCAGCCCGTATTCTTGAACGATTTCTCACCGCTTGCTGCCAGCGTCGCCAACGTCTTCTCCACCGGAATCTCCGTGGTCGCCGTCTTTGCGCGCGTCACGGCAACCGGCTCCTGTTGCGGAGCACCCGCTTTGCGCAGCATCTTCGCCACCACGGTTTCGCCGCGCCGCAGCGCCCAATCGAGCGCCGACTCGCCACCGTTGTTCTTCGCTTGTGGATCGGCCCCGGCCTTCAACAAGTAAGACACCAGCGCGGGATTCACGCGATCCGAATAGGCGGCCCACATCAGGGGCGTCCCGCCATGCGCGTCCGTCACATTCACTTCCGCGCCGGCTTGCACCAGCATCCGCGCAATCGCCAGATCGCCGCGAATCGCAGCCATGCTCAGCACCGGCATCTTCTGCATCGCCGCGCCGCCTTTGACCGAAGCGCCGTGGTCCAGCAGAAACCGCACAATCTCGCGCCGCCCGTACAGTGTGGCTTCCGTGAGTGCCGTCACGTTGTTCGCGCCGGCCGCGTTGATATCGGCGCCCGCTTTCACCAGCGCCCGGATGGATTCCA
>CALFYN010000358.1 GCA_937952345.1 uncultured Acidobacteriota bacterium | reverse complement strand
GCTCGCCAGCAGCGCGCCATCCTTCGGGCGCTGCTCCAGCTCCACCATCTCCTGGTCCAATCGGGCCAGATTCTCGTTGCTTTCGATCAAGAAATCCGTGATTAACTCGCGGTCTTCCATAGCGCTCCTGGATTGGGGCACACCTCGAGCCCGTTCCGCTCCGGCGTGCGTTGTTCGTTGGATCGATCAGAGGCAGGTGGTCCGACGCTCACTGCCTCGCATTTACTTCATCGGCGCGGAAAGTCAGAGGCTTTAGGAGAAATGGGGGTATCGTGTGAAACCAGTGAGGGTACTACTCCGCCCACGAAGGTAGGGTATAGGAAAAGCCCCTGAACCTAGTTCATCCCCGCCACCCACCGCCGCAACGCCTTCAACCGCCGCTCGATCTCCCCACGGTCCCGAGCCTCCGGAGCCAGCCGCAAATACCGCCCCAAATCCCGCTCCGCTTCCCCGTAATGCTTCATCTGCAGGTGCAAATACCCGCGCTGCCGGTACTCCGTCGCATCCTCCGGCGACGCCTGCACCAGCAGATCCTGCACCACCAGCGCCTTGCTCCACGCACTCCCCCGCAGATACGCCGCCCGCATGTTGTTCAACATCCGCAACGCCATCTGCCGCTTGCTCACCGGCTCCAGAGCCTGCCAGTTCTCCGACATGTCCTGCCCCGTAATCCGGCTCGCCAGCGCCAGGCATTCCTCCCCCTCCATCAGCCGCCCATGATGAAACGGATCAATATAATGCCGCGTCTCCCCATCGTCATACTCCACCAGAAAATGCCCCGGCATCCCAATCCCCCAAATCGGCCGCCCCAGCCTCCGCCCAATCTCCATATAAACCAGCGATAGCGTAATCGGCAGCCCCGTGCGTTCCATCAGCACCTGGTTCAAACAACTGTTCATCGGGTTATAGTAATCCCCACCATTGCCCCGGAACCCCAATTCCTCAAACAAATACTCGTTCGCCGTACGAATGTACGCCGCCCCATCGTCATCCTCGCCGATGCGCTCCCCCAACTCATTGGCGTAAGAATCGATCAGATCGATCCACGGCGCAACTTCCAAATCGGGAAACTCGATCGTTGCCAGTTGCAGCGCGGCGACGTCCAGCGGAACGTTTTCGTCGTTGTCCACGAGCAGGCCAAGCAGGTCCGTCACTTGGTGGCTAGAATAGCATATCCATGCGTTTTTTCTTCCTCGCCGCCTTCGCCATATCCACCCCCGCCCAATGGAGCGTCCAACCGCTTCCCGCCGCCACCCACACCAAAGGCGCCGCCCTCCACGCCAACCATCTCTACTCCTGGGGCCGAGGCGTCCACCGCGGCCGCAAACAACTCCTCTCCGGCGACTACGGACCCGCCGGGTGCCTCACCGACGTCAACCGCGACGGCCACATCGACCTCATCCTCCACCGCCTCCCCTCGGAAATCGTCTGGCTCGAAGGCCCGCGCCTCAACCGCGCCCGCGTCATCGATACCGAAGCCGATTTCGCCAACTGCCTCGGAACCACCCTCCTCGGCCACCGCGGCGTCCTTCTCACCCACCGCGGCCTCCAGGTCCGCTTCTACGAAATCCCCACCAACCCGCGCACCACCCAACACTGGCCCTACCGCGAAATCTATTCGTTTTACACCGCCTCCTACCAGGCCGGACTCCTCCAACGCGACATCGACGGCGACGGCCACCCCGATCTCCTCTGCGGCAACTACTGGATCCAATCCCCGCCCGAATTCGCCCTCCCCTGGCGACTCTACGCCATCAACACCTACAACGAAACCCCCGAATCCGCGCACATGCAACTCGACTGGACCAACGGAGCCCTCCTCGCCAGCCAGCCAGCCATCGATCACGGAAAGGTAACTCTTTTCACCCCGCCCGCCGACCCGAAACAGCTCTGGCGCGAACAGCCCATCGCCACCGGACTTCGCTACCCGCGCGCCGTCACCTGGCGCGACGGACAGTACATCGCGAGCGATGCCGCGCGCCTCTGGCTCTACTCCGGCCCATCGCGGCAATTGCTCCGCGAAGACTTCCCCATCCACACCCTGACGAAAACCGCCGATGCCATCCTTGCCGCCGGCCCCGCCGGAGCCCTCCTCCTGAAACCGCTACCATAAAGCCATGTCCTGGCTTTCCTCGCGTATCTTCAAAAGAACCGCCTTAGCCCTCCTCCTGGCAGTGGTGGTGTTCGCCGCCTTGCTCGCCACTGGACTCATCCGCTATGAGCTCGCCGGCAGCGGATCCGGCATCTTCTTCTCCCTAGGCACGAAAGAAAGCCAGATCGAAACCTTGGAAGAGAGCCGCGTGAAGCAGGCCAGCGTGGCCGTCGAAACACCGGCGCCCGCCCCCGAACCAGCCGCGGCAGAGGAAACCAAACCTCAACCGCCAGCCCAACCACCTTCCTACTGGACCGACTTCCGCGGACCCCGCCGCGACGGCATTGCCGCCGAAACCACCATCCTTACCAGTTGGCCCGCCTCCGGCCTGAAACCGCTCTGGAAGCAACCCATCGGCGGCGGCTACTCGAGCTTCGTCTTCGGCGAAGGCCGCGCCTACACCATCGAACAGCGCCGCGACAAGGAATTCGTTACCGCCTACGACGTCAAGACCGGAAAAGAGCTCTGGGCCCACAGCTACCCGGCCTTCTTTCAGGAATCGATGGGCGGCGACGGCCCCCGCGCCACGCCCACCTACCACAACGGCCGCGTCTACTCCATGGGAGCCACCGGCGAAATGCGCACCCTCGACGCCAAGACCGGCAAAGTCATCTGGGCCAAAAACATCCTCACCGACAACGGAGCCTCCAACCTCACCTGGGGCATGTGCGCCGCCCCCCTCATCGTCGACAACCTCGTCATCGTCCAACCCGGCGGGCCAAACGGCAACTCCGTGGTCGCCTACGACAAAGAGTCCGGGAAAAAGGTGTGGGGCTCGCTCGACGATCAACAGGCCTACGCCTCCCCCATGCTCGTCACCCTCGACGGCCAGCGCCAGATCCTCACCGTTACCGCCAAACGCGCCGTCGGACTCGCACCCGAAACCGGCAAGCTGCTCTGGGAATACCCCTGGATCACGCAATACGACGTCAACGCATCACAGCCCGTC
>CALFYN010000357.1 GCA_937952345.1 uncultured Acidobacteriota bacterium | reverse complement strand
CGATCAGTTTCTGGCGGCAGGGCTGCGGACCAGGGATATCCGGCTGGAGCAGACGGCGCTATTCACGAGCGCGCCGGGGGATATGACGATTGCCGAAGCCGACGGGAATGCGGCGATTCTGGCGCGGCCGGGGACGGCGAAGACCGTGGTTTTCGGATTTCATCCGATGCGGTCGGCGATGCGGTATGAGCTGGCCACGCCGCTGCTGTTTGCGAACATCCTGAAGTGGATGGCTCCGGATATTTTCACGCGCGTGGAATTGCAGGCGGGGAGCACGGGTACGGTGTCGTTGCCGCTCGATGGGGACTACGATCCCAAGCTCGTGCGCGTAACGGCGGGTGAACGCACCAACCTGCCGTTCACGATCCGGAATCGCACGCTGCGCTTTTTCAGCGGCACGCCGGAGACGGTGCGGGTGAGCCTGGGCGACCGCGAGGTAGTGTATTCGATGACAGTGCCGGAGATCGGCGAGGCGAAGTGGGAACCACCGAAGACGGTGACCAGTGGCATGGCGGGAGTGGGTGGCGTGGAATCTGCAGCGCGCGACATCTGGCAATGGCTGGCCGTGCTCGCGGGGTTGGTGCTGATTGCCGAATGGATCCTGTTCGGCATGGGCGCGGCATCCTCGGCGGCGACGCAGAAGATTTTTCCGTTCCTGAAGAGAACAGAAACCCCGCGGAGGAAGGCGTCATGAACTTCGATCGCGCGTGGGTTTTGTTTTTGCTGCCGCTGGTGGCTATTTTTCCGCTGGTGGAATGGCGGCGCACGCAGTTTCACCGCGGGCTGGTGCTGAAGACGGTTGCGCTGCTGGCGATCGTGCTGGCGCTTGCCGAACCGCACCTGTCGGTGTCTGAAACAAAAATGGCGGTGGCTGTTCTGGTGGACACATCGGCGAGCGTGTCGGAGGCCGATCTGGAGCGCGCCTCACAGGTGGCGACGGAGATTGAAAAGGGGCGGGGGCGGCATTGGGTACGGGTGATCCCGTTTGGGCGATCGACGCGTCCGGTGGAAGCAGGTGAGTTCACCAATGCGTGGAAGCTAAAGCAGGCATCGGGCGAAATGGGGCGGGCCACGGATCTGGAGGCGGCCATCCGCGAAGCGACGGCGTCGCTGCCGGCGGGCATGGTGGGGCGCATCGTGCTGATTTCGGATGGCAAGGAGACGCGTGGATCGATTGCGCGGGCGGCCTGGCAGGCGCAGCAACTGGGCGTGCCGGTGGATACCTATGCGCTGAAGGGGCGGACGAAGCCGGGACTGCGGATTGAATCGCTGACCATGCCTTCCATTGCCTTCACCGGTGAACGATTCCCCATCGAGATGCTGATCAGCTCGCCACGCAAGACGCAGGCGACGGTGGAGATCACGGCCGAGAGCCGTGTGCTGGGGACGAACACTCTGCAACTCGAAGCGGGAGAGAATTCGGTGCGCGTGTTCTCGAGCATTCACTCGGCGGGGGCCATCGACCTGTCGGGCGTGCTGCGGACAACGGATTTGGGCGATGTGCGGTTTGAGCAGGCGCTGATGGTGCGCAGCCCGCGCGTGCTGTATGTTTCGCAGGATCCACCTGGAGTGGATCAGCATATCCTGGGCGTGTTCGAGGCGGGCCGATTCCGCGTGGACCGCGTGCCGGACGCGAATACGGCGAAGCTTTCCGAATACCAGTTGATCGTGTTCAACAATCACAACCTGGAGGCGATTCCCCCGCAGCGCAAGGCTGAGCTCGAAGCGTTCGTCAAGCAAGGCGGCGGAATGCTGGTGATCGGCGGCGAGCAGAATGTGTTTGTGGAGGGCAAGAAGGAAGAGGATCCGGTGGAAAAGGCGCTGCCGGCGAAACTGGCGCCGCCACGATCTCCGGAAGGGACGATGGTGGTGCTGATCATCGACAAGTCGTCGTCGATGGAAGGGCGCAAGATGGAACTGGCGCGCGTGGCGGCGATCGGCGTGATCGAGAACCTGCGGCCGGTGGACATGGTGGGCGTGCTGATCTTCGACAACTCCTTCCAGTGGGCGGTGCCGATTCGGAAGGCGGAAGACCGCGCCTCGATCAAGCGGCTGGTGGCGGGGATCACACCGGACGGAGGCACGCAGATCGCTCCGGCGCTGAGCGAATCGTATCGCAAGGCGCTGCCGCAGAAGGCGACGTTCAAGCACATCGTGCTGCTGACGGACGGCATCAGCGAAGAGGGCGATTCCATCAATCTGGCCAAGGAAGCGGCGAACGAGCGGATCACCATTTCGACGGTGGGACTAGGACAGGATGTAAACCGGGCATACCTGGAAAAAGTGGCCAGTTTCGCCAAGGGGAAATCGTATTTTTTGAACGACCCGTCGGGGCTGGAGCAGATCCTGCTGAAGGACGTGATGGAGCACACCGGATCGACGGCGATCGAGAAGCCGATTGTGCCGGTGGTGGTGAAGAACACGGAGGTTCTGGAGGGCGTCGACATGGCGGCTGCGCCGCCGCTGAAGGGCTACGTGAAATTCATCTCGAAGCCGTCGGCGGACACGATTCTGAGCATCGACCGGCGCGATCCGCTGTTTGCGCGCTGGCAATACGGACTGGGCAGGACGGCGGTGTTCGCGAGCGATGCCAAGGCGCGGTGGGCGTCGGAGTGGGTGACGTGGAAGAGCTACGACCGTTTCTGGGCCAACGTCCTGCGGGATCTGCTGCCGCATACGCAGCACGGCGAAGCAAGGCTCGAATACGACAGCCCGAGCGGCGATCTGCTTGCCGAATACCGGCTGGCAGCGCACGTGCCGGAACCGGTGCCGGTGCCTGGGGTATTCGCGTTCGGGCCGGATGGCTTCCAGAAGCCGGTGGAGTTGAAGAAAGTGTCGCCGGGAGTATTCCGCGGGCGTGTGGCGATCGGCAACCGGCGGGGCCTGTTCCGTGTGCGCACGTTGTCGGAGTCAGCGGCGTTTCCGGAGATCGGGCATTACCGGCCCGAGGACGAAGTGACGGAGTACGGATCGGATGAACTGCTGTTGAAGCAGGTGTCCGGTTACACGGGCGGGCGGTTTGAGCCGCAGCCTTCCGAGATCTTCAGCGCGGGCGGGAAGTCCGTACCGGCTACGGTCCGGCTGTGGCCGGGCTTATTGGGGATCGCGATTCTGGCGAATCTGATTGAGTTGATGCTGCGGAAGTGGAAGGGCCTGTGGCAGTACTTCCGGCCGAGCGCTGCTTGAATCCGGTGCGGTCTGACGGGGTGCGCCATCCTGCTATGATGAAAACGTCCCCCCATCAGGAGACCTAATCCAATATGGCTATCAAAGTAGGTATCAATGGCTTCGGCCGCATCGGCCGGAATGTCGTCCGGGCTGGCATGAACAACCCGGAAATTGAGTTCGTCGCCGCCAACGACTTGACGGACGTCAAAACACTGTCGCACTTGTTGAAGTACGACTCCATCCTCGGCCCGTTGCACGAAGAGGTAACGACGGGCGCCGACAGCATCCAAGTTGGGCGGCACAACATTAAGATTTTCGCCACGAAGGATCCGGCGGAAATCGATTGGCCCAGCCTTGGTGTCGATGTCGTCGTGGAGTCCACGGGACGCTTCACCGATGCGAAGGACGCCTCGAAGCATCTGCGAGGCACGGTGAAGAAGGTAATCATCTCGGCACCCGGAAAGAACGAAGACATCACGGTTGTGCTGGGCGTGAACGACGGATCCTACGATCCGGCGAAGCATAACGTCATCTCGAACGCCTCCTGCACGACCAACTGTCTGGCGCCGGTGGTGAAGGTGCTGCACGAGCAGTTCGGCATCAAGAAGGGATCGATGACGACGATCCACAGCTACACGAACGACCAGAATGTGCTGGACTTCCCGCACAAGGATCTGCGCCGGGCGCGCGCGGCGGCGGTGAACATGATCCCGACGACGACGGGCGCGGCGAAGGCGATCGGACTGGTGATGCCCGAATTGAAGGGCAAGCTGGACGGATACGCGATGCGCGTGCCGACGCCGAACGTTTCCGTGGTGGACTTTGTCTGCGAGACGGAGAAAGACACGACGGCCGCGGACGTGAACGCCGCATTGAAGGCTGCCGCGGAAGGGCCGCTCAAGGGCATTCTGGGCTACACGACGGACCCGGTGGTTTCGAGCGACATGATGCGCAATTCGAACAGCTCGATCGTCGATTCGGAATTGACGAAGGTGCTGGGCGGCAACATGGTGAAGATCGTCACCTGGTACGACAACGAGTGGGGTTATTCCTGCCGCGTGGTCGACCTGATCGTGTTCCTGGCGAAGAAAGGCCTGTAAGGGCGCCGCTTCGCGGAATTGAGTTCCAGACGGGGTGTAAGCCGATTGGCTTGCACCCCGATTTCTTTTTTGAGACAGAGCGGCGGTTGCGCGCACCAATTATCTGGAAGCGCTATTGGTATGAATTCCTTTCCGATGGTGCCGGAATCGCCGGATGGGGCGGGCCGGGCCACAATCTCGACAGGGTTTGCGAATATCGACGATATGCTTGGGACCGGGGGGTTGCCCACGGGAACACTGGTGGAGCTATTCGGTCCTCCGGGAAGCGGAAAGACCACGCTGGCGCTGCATTTTCTGGCCGCGGCGCAGGAGCAAGGGGCGACCGTGGTCTACATTGACGTGGAACGCAGCCTGGATGGGGCATGGGCGGCCGCCTGCGGCGTGAACCTGGAGGAGTTGATTCTGGTGTCGCCGAACCGGGGCAGTGAGGCGATGGCGATGCTGGAATCGCTGCTGCGGACCTACGCGGTGGATCTGGTGGTAATCGATTCGGCGGCGGCGCTGGTTTCCGACGAGGAACTGGAGGGGTCGCTGGAGGATGCCCCGGCGGAGTTGCAAAGCGATTTTCTGGCGCGCGTGTTGCGCCGCTTGCACGCCATGGTGGAGCGTTCGCGATGCTGCCTGCTGTTCCTCAACCAGACGCGGCAGATGGGAAGCGGGGAGCAACCGCCGGTGGCGGCGGGCAGCCGGACGCTGGCCCTGCATGCAGCCGTGCGCGTGCGCGTGGAATGCGCCCGTAAGATCCATGGCGGGACGTATCTGCGGCTGACGACAGTGAAGAACAAGCTGGCGGATCCGTTTCAGGAGGCGGAATTGGAACTGCGGGGGGCGAAAGCATCGGCCATCGAGCGCAAGCCGCCGGCGAGGATCGGCGGGGTGCGCAAAGCGACGACGGGTGGGGCGGTGTAAGGTCCAAAACATCGACCGGCAGGAATGTTTTATCGCGAAAGGGCCTTCTGGCGGGGGTTTGAAGGCCATGGTGTCAAAAAAAATCAATAAAAATAGGCGTTTGGGTGTATTTTCTCTTTACAGCACGCCGGGCAATCCCTTATGATGAGGTTGCATTGAGGCCGCCATAGTGCGGTACAGGCGTGTTTTCGGGCGCTTTTCGAGCGTCCGCGGATGCGTCAAAGTGATGATGATTGGGAGAATCCGAGAAGAGGTTTTATGGCCGACCGCATGACCCAAACGCAGTTGATTAAAGAGCTCGCCGCCGCCAGCGGCGTGGCAAACAAAGTTGTCAAAACGATACTGGAGACGTTCGCCGCGATTGCCGTTAAGGAAACGAAGAAGAACGGCGTATTCGTGCTTCCCAATATCGGCCGTCTGGTGCGCGTGGAGCGTAAAGCGCGCATGGGACGCAACCCCGCGACGGGCGCCGCGATCAAAATCCCCGCCAAGAAGGTGGTGAAGTTCCGCGTCGCCAAGAGCGTGAAAGACGCAATCGTTCCGCCGAAGAAGAAGTAGCTGCTTCGGGCAAATCAAGCCTGACAAAGAAGAACCCCGCGGCATCCGTGCGCGCGGGGTTTCTTCTTTAGGATATTTCCGAATGATGCGCCGCCCAAATTGCGGGCAGCACAAGGAAGCCTATGCCTGCTTCTTTTCTTCGGCGGGTTTCTGCTCTTCCTTCAAGGCGTTCTTGAAGTTCTTGATCCCTTCGCCCAGGCCCTTTGCCAAGTCGGGGATTTTCCTTCCTCCGAACAGAAGCAAAGCAATGCCCAGTATCAGGACCAGTTCCATTGGGCCGATAGATCTCATTGGGCCTCCTTCAAATCGTCACTTCCATTGTATGAACCGATTTTCGGCTCCGTCAAGCCACCCGTTGCCCGGGCATGGGCAGGCCACACTGTTTGAGGAGCCGGTAGACCAGGGAAACGGGCAGTCCGACGACGTTAAAGTAGCATCCTTCAATGCGATGGATGAACTTTGAGGCAAGGCCTTGAATGGCGTAGGCACCCGCCTTATCCATTGGCTCACCGGAAGCCGCATAGGTTTGGATTTCCTCTTCGGTGAGTTCGGTGAACCAGACTTTGGTGGCCTCCACCTCCGCCCACTCGCCGGATTCCGAGCGCAGGCAGACGCCGGTGAGCACTTCATGGCATTGGCCGGAAAGGAGCTGGAGCATGCGGGCCGCATCGGCGGTGGAGAATGGCTTTTCGAGCACGGTATCGCCCAACACCACCGTCGTGTCGGCGGCAAGGACCATCTCGCCGGAATCGAGACCAGCCATGGCCGCCTTCTCGCGGGCCAGGCGAAGCACATATTCGCGTGGGGACTCGGAAGGATGCCGGATCTCCTCCACATGCACCTTGCGGACCGTGAAGGGAAGGCCCGCGCCGCGGAGGATCTCCTGACGTCGTGGGGAACTACTCGCCAAAATCAGCATAAAACCTAATGGTAACTCCCGAGGTCGAACCCTTATAATGAATCCAATCGATCCTGCGTACCGTGTGATCCTGGAGGCTCGTATGCACAGACTGTTTGCCGCGGCGGTATTGTGTGCCGCACCCGTAATGGCGATCGTTACCGCCGATGATCCGTCGCTGCACGTAGTGGGACCTGGCTCGGTATTTGACGGGGTGGGCGCACTGGTCAGCCCGCTGGGCAACTGCTCGGGAACGCTGCTCTCTTCAGGAATTCACGTGCTGACGGCCGCGCACTGCGTGACGCAGAGCGGAACAACAAATCCGTTTGCGGCAGGTTCGATTACGATCCGGTTCGATCTTCCGGGAGGCTCGCAGACCTACACTGGCACCAGCCTGTTCGTAAATCCTGGCTATGTGCCGCTGGGCCCCAGTTACTTCGGCGACCTGGCGATTTTGCAGCTCAGCCAACTGGTGGACCCGCTGGCGCAGCGCTATGATCTGCACTCCGGACCGGAGGGCGGCCTGACATACGTGGTGGGATACGGACGCAACGGCACAGGTACGACGGGGTCTGTTCCGGGAACCTCCGGGTCGGTGAAGCGAGCGGGGCAGAATGAGTTCGAAGCGGTGGACAGCGGGGCAGGCCTGCTGTTGTTTGATTTCGACAGCGGGGATGCGGCTCAGAATGTTTTTGGCTCACTCGGCCTGGGAACCAACGAAGTGAACACGGCTCCGGGAGATTCCGGTGGGCCGGCATTTATCCAAACGGCGGGCGTGTACCGGATTGTGGGGGTGAACGTCGTGGGGGGGTGCCCGAGTCCGGTGACGATTGATTTCGACACGAGTTGCGCGCAGAATCCGGCGGTGGCCAATTCCACGTTCGGGGAGATCGCCGGCGCGACGCGGATCTCGCTACATGCGGAGTGGATCAACGCGATTGTGGACATTCCAGAGCCTTCGACACTGACGTTGCTGGGGCTGGGACTGGTGGTGACGGCTCTCAAGATGAAGGGCGCACGGCACTGATTGAAATTGCTGCCGCACCCTCGGCCGGCTTGCTAGAATAGACCTTTCCCCAAACATGGAACGGGCCAGCCGCATCCTCGGAAAGTTACACATCAAGCCGGTGGAAGTGGCGGGCGTGAAGAGCTACCACCTTGCGCCGGGAGCATGGGCCGCGGCGGTGGGAAAGAAGATCGCCTCGCACGCGCGGCCCGTGTTTCTCGAAAACGGAAGGCTGACGGTGGACGTGGAGGATGCGGTCTGGCAGGCGCAACTGCGGACGCTGGAACCGTCGATTCTGCCCCGCATCGAAAAGATCGTCGGGGCTGGAATGATTGAGCGGATCGAGTTCCGGCTCACTCCACCGCGGCGGCAGGCGGCCATGGCGGCGTCGCCACGCGCCACTGCCTCCACGGATGAGTCGGTGGAGATTGCCGATCCCATCATGCGCCGGGTGTATCGAACGGCGCGAAGGAAGGCGAAAGCTTGAAAATCACAATCGATCAGGTGCGATATGTGGCTGATCTGGCCAATCTGACGCTGAGCGAGGACGAAATCGCCCGCATGGCGCACGATCTGGACGAGATCCTGACCCACATGGATAAGTTGAACGAACTCGACACGAGCGGCGTGGAACCGATGGCCCAGGTGCTGTACGAAGCCGGTGAGCGCGACACCTTACGCGAAGATAAAGAACGGCCCTCGTTGTCGAATGAAGAGGCGCTCGCCTGCGCCCCGGTTTCTGGCTCCGGCTACTTCAAGGTTCCACGGGTCATCGAAAAATGAGCCTTTCCATTCCCGATCTCACCATCGCCTCCGTTCGCAAGGGACTGGCGGAGAAGCAATTCAGCGCGGTTGAACTGGCCACCGAGGCGTTACGTTTCGCACAGGCTGAAAATCCGAAGACCAATGCCTATCTCCATTTCTGCGAGGACCGGGCGTTATCGGCAGCCAGACAGGTGGACGAAAAGCTGGCCCGTGGCGAAGATCCGGGCGCACTGGGCGGCGTTCCGGTGGCGGTGAAGGATGTCATCGTCACGAAAGGTGTGCGCACCACCTGCGGATCGAAGCTGCTGGAAAACTACATCCCGCCCTACGACGCCACGGCCGTGATCCGGCTGGAGCAGGCGGGCGGTGTGATTCTCGGCAAGGCCAACTGCGATGAGTTCGCCATGGGCTCCTCGAACGAGAATTCGGCGTTCGGACCGGTGCGGAATCCGGTGGCGCTCGATCGTGTGCCAGGCGGATCCAGCGGCGGATCGGCGGCTGTGGTGGCGCAAGGCACGGCGGTGGTTTCCCTGGGGTCGGATACCGGGGGATCCATCCGGCAGCCGGCTGCTTTTTGCGGATGCGTGGGCGTCACACCGACGTACGGGCGCGTATCGCGCTACGGATTAGTGGCCTTCGCCAGTTCGCTCGACCATATCGGACCCTTTGGACGCAATGTGGCCGACGCGGCGGAACTGCTGCGGGCCATTGCCGGGCGTGACGAAATGGATTCGACCTCCGCCGCCGCTCCGATCGGCGATTACGCGGCAGCCATGACCCAGGATGTTCGGGGGTTGAAGATCGGTCTGCCGAAGGAGTACTTTGCCGGACTCGCCAGCGAGACCGGTGATCGGATCGCCAAGGCTGTCGATACTTTACAGAAGCAGGGCTGCGAAGTGGTGGACGTATCGCTACCGCACACGGAATACGCCATCTCGGCGTATTACATTATCTGCACCGCGGAGGCGAGTTCCAACCTGGCGCGCTACGATGGTGTGCGTTACACCAGCCGGGCTGCGTCGGATTCACTCATCGGGATGTACCGGGACACCCGCGGCGCCGGATTCGGAGCCGAATGCAAGCGGCGCATCATGCTCGGCACCTACGTATTGAGCCACGGCTACTACGATGCCTACTACCTGAAGGCACAGAAGGTTCGCCATCTCATCGCCAAGGATTTCCAGGCCGCTTTTGAGCAGGTGGATGCGCTGATCACTCCGGTATCTCCGTTTCCGGCCTTCCGGCTGGGGGAGAAGCTGTCCGACCCGTTACAGATGTATCTTTCCGATATCTACACGATTACAGGGGACTTAGCGGGCATCCCCTGCATGAGCGTGCCGTGTGGAACGACGGCGGAAGGCCTTCCCATCGGGATGCAGATCCTGACGAAGCACTTCGACGAAGCCGGCATGTTCCGGCTGGCCGCGGCCTATGAAAGGGCTGTAAGCTAGCGCCGGCGCTGGAGATACCTCCAGTGAATATCTCCGGGCATTAAAGACGGCTAGGTGGAATGCCGATAGATCGCTTATATAGCTTCTAAGAAAGCGATTGGAGCCCACTCAAGTGTTTTGGCCGGCGATGGTTGTGCTGGCAATCGTATTGACGATTGTCCTGTACAAGCTAATGACCACCTCGCCCGACGCGGCGGCGCAGGAGCGCCAGGTGTCTGCTCCCACCGGGACTTATGATTCGAGCTTCCTTTTCGACAGCAGCCCGTTGGGCTATCTGGAGTTGGATGCGCGCGGGAAAGTGGTGCGGATCAACCGGCGTGAACTCGCGCTGCGGCAAATCACAGCCAAGGAAGCCCTCGGGAAAGGGTACTGGGATCTTGCACCGGAGGAAGACCGGTCGCGATTAAAGGATGAGATCCTGCGCAAGCTGGCCGGCGGGGCGACAATGATTCCGGTGCGACGGCTGATCCTGCGTCCCGATGGCGAGCAGGTCACCATTGAAGTCCACGAGAGCCTGCTGCACGATTCCATGGGCCGCACGAAGGGAATGCTATTAGCCTCCACCGATATCACCAGCCAGCAAAAGGACCAGGAGGAGGTTTTCCGGACAACCACCGAATTGAAGGCGCTTTTCCAGGCACTGCCGGATATGCTGATCCGCCTGGACGCGGACGGCAGAGTGCTGGACGCGCGCGCCGGACAGCCAAGCGAGTGCATCGCACCGCCCTCCGCTCTGCTCGGAAAGCGGCTCCCGGAACAACTGCCGCCCGAGGAGGGAATCAAAGTCGCGCAGGCGCTCAGCCGGCTGAAGACGAATCACGCCATGGTGATGGTGGAGATCAACCTGAAGCAGCGCGATAAGGCTGAAATCTACGAGGCCCGTTTCTGCCCCAACTACCGTGGCGAGTCGATTGTCGTCATCCGCCAGATCACGGAAAGACGGCGCAGTGAAGAACGGCTGGAGCAGTACGCACAGCAACTGGAGCAGAAGAATGAGGAGTTGGCCGAGGCGCTGGCCAACGCCCGCGAAGCCACCGAGATGAAGAGCCGCTTCCTGGCCAACATGAGCCACGAAATCCGCACGCCGATGAACGGCATTATCGGCATGACGGAATTTCTGGTGGCGACACAACTCTCGCCGGAACAGCGGGAGTACGCGACCGCGGTAAAATCCTCAGCCGACGCGCTGCTGACGTTGATCAACGACATCCTGGACATTTCCAAGATCGAGGCGGGGAAGATGCGCCTGGAGCGGCTGCCGTTCGACCTTGGCCTGGCCGTGGAGGATGTAGCGGCGATGAGCGCCATCCGCGCGCGCGCCAAGGGGCTGGAATTCACCTGCGCCTCAACGGAAGATATTCCCAGTTTCGTAGTGGGTGATCCGGGCCGCCTGCGCCAGGTGCTGAACAATCTGCTGGGCAATGCCATCAAGTTCACCGAGCGGGGGAAGGTGAGCCTGTTCACAGAACTCATCGGGGATTCGAGCGAGGCTGTGACTGTCCGATTTCTGGTGCAGGATACCGGCATCGGCATCGCCAACGAGCACAAGGAGAGACTGTTTCAAAGCTTCGTGCAGGGCGATAATTCCACCACCCGCAAGTATGGCGGCACGGGGCTGGGCTTAGCCATCAGCAAACAACTGGTGGAGATGATGGGCGGAGAGATCGGCTTCAACAGCGAACGCGGCAGAGGCAGCACGTTCTTCTTCACGATCGTTTTTGAGCGGGCGCCTTCTTCCATAGCGGCGATGGTGGAACAACCCGCATTGCACGACGGCGAGCGCCTGCTTCAGGATGTCAGGGTTCTCGTCTTGGGCGCGAAACAGAGCGCGGCGGGAACCAGGCAACTGATGGAGAGCTGGGGGTGCCGCGTGGAAAGCATCGAAGCCCCGGCGGGGCTTACGCAAACACTGCAGGATGCCGCCAATGCCGGAAGCCCGTTCCGTTTCGCACTCATCGACCTGGATCTGCATGGCGTGGACAGCGGCGCTTTGGCCGCGGCCGTGAAGTACGAAAAGAGTATTCGCGATACGATTCTGGTGGCCCTCACCGCTTCCCCCATCCGCGGCGATGGGTTCCATTTGCGCGAGTCTGGTTATGCAGCCTATCTCACGAAGCCTGTTCTCGCCCCCCACTTGCAGGAGACCATGCTGCAGGCCATGCGTAATCAGGCAAAGAGCACGCCGCTTGCGCCTCCGCCTCCATTGATCACGCGCCACGTCCTGCCGGAGAAGAAAAAGGCGGACGGCAATCCGGCGGTGTTGCTGGCCGAAGACAACATCATCAATCAGCGCATCGCGCTCCGCATGCTCCAGAAGTTGGGATTGACGGCAGATATCGCCAACAACGGGAAGGAAGCGCTGGACGCGATGGAGCGCACTGCCTACGACCTGATCCTCATGGACTGCCAGATGCCGGAGATGGACGGCTTTGAAGCCACCGCGGAGATCCGGCGGCGCGAAGGCGAGAGCCGGCATACGATGATCTGCGCGCTCACGGCGAATGCCATGGTGGGGGATCGCGAGAAATGCCTCGATGCCGGAATGGATGACTATATTTCCAAGCCGGTGGGGCTGGTGGAATTGCAGAACGCCATCCAGCGGCTTCTCCACAAAGACGAAAAAGAAGCCGAGGTTTCGACGGCGCCGTAAAACGCAATCGCGCTAATTGCGTGTCACCCACATGGGCGACACCCAAACCACTTCCCCGTCCTCCTGTTCGCCGCGCACGTAATAGTAGGAGGTCTTGCCGGCGGCCGATTCCGCGTCGCGCCACGTGAATTCCACTTTGGCGCGCTTGGGCTCGGCGGAATAGACGTACTTGTTGTCTTTGACGATCACCACTTTGGCGAACGGCGCGGTGCCTTCCAGTTTCACCCGAAATTCGGGGGCTTTGTTGACAGTGAACGCATCGCCCATGATGTAATCGCCGCTGCGGAAATCGGCGAAAATGTGATCCGTCGCCCCGTAGACATGGCGTTTCTGGAAAGCGTCGAGAATGCCCTGGCGCGTGAAATCCTTGACCAGGATGTTGCAATAGCTTTGGTGCGTGGAGATGTGATCGGAACTGGCCTGGAACGCCATTTTGTATCCCATCTCGAGGGCGAGATTGACGAAGCCTTTCGGCCGCCAACCCCCGATGGAATCCTCTTCGCTGTTGGAGCGCGGCCCGCCGGGGATTTCGTAATTCTGTCGGTCTCCCTGATAGATTTCCACCACGGGTTCCGTGACCGGATCGTTATCGCGCCAGTCGGTACCCATCCCCGTGCCGCTGGTGTGCATGGCGACGATGCCATTAAACTGGCGCAGGTAACGATAGAGCATCTGCGTATCGGGGGCTTTGGTGACGGGATCAGGACGGGTGATGGGCAGACGCGGCAGGGTGCGAATGCCGCGCTGGGCGAACACGACATTGCGATGCCCCTCGGGATACGACACGCTACGCTCGTAGCTGAACATCGGGACGAACTTGCCTGCGGTGTGGAAGATGTCGGTCAGTTTCTGCGATATCCACCAGGTGTACTCGCGGCCGCCGCCATTGTCGTGGTCGCAGCAGCCCACCCAATCCATGTAGCTCGCGTCGAGCATGTACCGATACTGGTCGAGGATGCTTCCGTCCGAGCCGCCATCCATCGAGATTTCGCTGTGGCGGTGGAACTCGCCGCGCAGGGCGCGCAGCGTTCCGGATTTGGTGGAATAGCGCGCGTTGCGCATCGTGCCCACCATGGCCAGTTCGCGTTTGTCCTCGGCAGCGACGCCGGACGGCGCGGATGCCGTCGCATCGGACACGGTGAACGTACCGGACGCGGCCGCCAGATGCACCGTATTGACGAAGATGTCGTTCTGATAAGGATCGCCGACGGCGCGCCGCGGAGCCACCACACCCATCAACTGGAACTGGCGGCGATGGTCGGAGGAGCCGATCACCTGCAACTCGCCGGGCTTGGTGCTGGCGAGCGCCGGGCGGTTGTCGAGCAGATTGTCCGTGTGGGCCAGAAACACCGGTCCGGTCCACTGCTTCCCGTCGAAGGACACGACGTACTCCGTCCAAACGGTGCCAACCGGATTCCACCAAATGGGGTGATTGCTGCGCGCAGCCAGCCACAGCCGGCCGGAGGCATCCACCAGCAGGCGTGGCATGGTGTTCTTGGGTGCGGCAAAATTCTGCGAAGCGCGGCTGGGAACACGCTTGGTGGCGCGCTCGGTTTCGGGCTTCAGCCACTGCGTAGCAGCGTTCTGTTGGGTGGCGGCTTCCTCGACACGCAGACTTGCCACGCCGGGCAACGCGCCATCGGGAAGACTGTGCAGAGCCACCGCGCGCCCGTCTTTCTCGAACCCGCGGATGCGAATGGCGCGGCCCTGATACAGGGCGACGCCCGTGGTTTCGTGCGCACCGAAATCCTTGCCCCAACGTTCGGCGCCTTCTTCATAAGCGATCCAGAGCCGGCCCTGCGGATCGTAGGCGGCCGAGGGGTAGGCCTCGTAGGCGGCAGTGGCTGCGACGGCAAATTCCCTGCCCCATGCCCCATTCGCCGCGGTTCGCGCGAACACATCGTAATGCCCGTTGCGATAGCTGTCATAGGCTACCGTGATGCGTCCCGCGCCATCCGCGGCAATCGTCGGATTCCATTCGTTGCCCGCCGATGAAGATACCGTGGCCGGAGCAGAAAAAGCGGAACCCTTCTGCTGCGCGGCAAGAATCGCGGCTTTACCATTGCGCCAGCCCTGCCAGGCCACCCACACCTGTCCGTTAGAATCGGTGGCGGCGGCGGGAAACACATCGGAACCGGCGGCATTGGTGATGCGCACGGCCGGGCCGGGGCGTCCGTTGTCGA
>CALFYN010000356.1 GCA_937952345.1 uncultured Acidobacteriota bacterium | reverse complement strand
GCGAGTGTTTGGGGGATCACAATAAAAACGGCCTAGCCAGTTGCCCGGCTAGGCCGCGGATCTTTGATGGTCGAGAAGTGTTAAACTTATTTCACTCCTATCCATCGCTTCTGTCAAGCCCCATTTTGCATAACCACCAGGGGCATAACCAATTTCGGTACTCTATCGAATTGCCTACTACGCCGCCGGCACTCGCTCCGGCACCTCGCCGAAAGCCTGTATCTTGCTACAAAACAACCACTTGCTGCTTTCTACAAGGCTAAAACGAAAACCGGACGGCGAATTGAATCTGGCGCGGGTTTCTTGCCGCCGTGAACTGCCCCAGCCTGCTGTTTACCTGTGCTCCGGTGACCGTATCAAAGCGCGTAGTCGTGTCCAATCCGGAAAACTGGGTGTGGTTGAAGGCGTTATAAAACTCCGTGCGGAATTGCATGTTTACCCGTTCGGCGATGGGAAAGTTTTTGAATACAGCCAGGTCCCAATTGTTGTTTCCGGGTCCGCGTATAACCGTCTTTGCGGAATTCCCAATTGTGCCCACCGCCGGTAGCGCAAAGGCATCGGTCCGGAAATTGCGATAAAACGTCCGCTCGCCTTTGGAGAGCACTGGATTCGATAAAACCACCACTCTGGCGCCCTGCGACGGCGTACCCGTAATATCGAGCGCCGTAGTCGTGGATAATCCGACGCCCAAGGGTGCACCGCTGATGAAACTGGTGATTCCCGAAACCTGCCAGCCGTTGCGAATATGCCGCAGCACCGGATTGGCTACGGTGGCGTTGGGGATGTCCCAGACGTAGTTCACCCGGAAGACATGGGTGCGGTCGAAGTTCGCCAGTCCGTAGTTCCAGGTGCGCGTGTTTACCAGCGGGCTGATCGCTTCCGTATCGCTGTCGGTGAAGTCCATGGCTTTTGACCAGGTCCACGCCAATCCGAATTGCAACCCCGCCGCGAAGCGCCGCTTGGCTTGCACCTGTAGCGAATGGTAATTCGAACTGGAAGCCGTCTCGATATTCTGGATATTGTTATAGCCGACAATCGGCCGTAAGAATGCGTTCGGCAGCGGTGCATTGCGCACCGTGGGATCGGCGTTTTGCGGCTGGAAATTCGCTCCCAGCGGAATGGCGTTCGTGTCGCGGCGCCAGAGCAGGTGGCGTCCCAGCGACCCGGCGTAGGCGATATCAAGTACCGTTCCGTATCCCACGTCCTGCTGCACCGACAACGAGTAATTCATGACGGTCGGCAACTGCCCGGCGCGATCGGCGGAGAACACGTTGTTCGGATACAGCAGCCCGGTGGATTGCAGCAGCGTACTCAATTGCCCGTAAGTGATCACGGGTTCGTTCAGCACCGGCGGCTGGCCGACAAAGGGATTCGAGAAAACCTCGGTGAAATGGCGGTTGTAAAACATGCCGAATCCGCCTCGCACGGCTGTTTTCTGGTTGCCGAAGACATCGTAGGCGAAACCGAACCGGGGGCCCCAAAGAATGCCCCGGTTCTCGATCAATCCGCGAGGGTAAGAGGGATCGTCCTTAACGACCAGCATGCCGTTGTACGGGTCGCCGGTTCCGGGAGCGATGGCGCCGATCTGGGCCGCCGCATATACCTGCCCGGTCACCGGATGCAATCCCACGCGCCGTGTGCCCGCCAGTCCCGGCTGAATGAGCTTCACGGCCTGCGCCTGGTTATAGCGCTCCGGCACGAAGCCCACCAGCATGTCGTCACGCTCCACAATCGGGTGGAGGTTATACATGCGCAGACCGTAGTCGAGCGTCAGGCGTTGCGATACTTTCCAGTTGTCCTGGATGAAAAACTCCTCGCCGCCGGTGCGCACTTTCATCCATGCCGGCCCCGATATCTCGCGGTAACTGGCGAACACGCCCAGCGCCGCATTGGCATAGGCATAGTTTGTGTCCAGCGGGTTGTTGGCATTGCGCCCGAAATCGAAAGAGCCGTTGAAGTTTACCGATTTCTTCTGATGGCGGAAAAAGGTCTCGACGTAGATGCCGGCCTTGATGGTGTGTGCGCCCCTATTCCATGTGACGTTGTCGGAGAAATTGAAGATGTTGTAGCGGTTGAACAGCGGGAACCGGCCTTCCATGGCGATATTCGCCGCTCCCGTCACGCCTCCGAACGTGGCGCTGGGAAGCACGCCCAGCGGATTCGCCGCCGGAGTGAATTGTCCGGTGCGGAACCCGACAGCGTCGCGCTGCATGCGTTTCAAATCCTCTTCCGTATAGGTGTTTTCGGCCGGTTGCGAGAGCCACCCGAAAGAGAACTCGTTGAGCAGTTCCGGGCGGATGACGCGAGTCCATCGCGCGCTGAGGCCGTTGCCGTAGGTGAAATAGGTTTTGCGCAGTTGCGGCCAGTTGCCCGATGCCGTGGTGATGCCGGCGGCTCCGGTCTGGTCCTCGCGATATCGGTTAAAGCTCCCCGTCAGGGTGTTTCGCGCATTGACGTTCCAGTCGCCTTTCAGGGACTCGGCGTGTTTCGGCAAATCCGTGTCCACCTGCCAGACATAGTTATACTGCCCGCGCGAAATGGCCCGGTCGAAGAAATTCGGCTCGGGGAAGAAGTTCAGCAGCGCCTGGCCGTTGCGGTCAATGCGCGCGGCCGGGATAATATTTCCCGGAAATGGCGAATTGGCCACGGGGTCGCGCACCACCACCAGCCGGTCGTTCAAATCAACGGATTGGGAGAAATTGCCGATGCGCTCGAGCGCCGTGGGGACGGTGACGCGTCCGCTGGCCGCGCCAGAAGTGGGCCAAAACTCCTGGTTCCAGAAAAAGAATACTTTGTCGCGAACCACGCGCCCGCCGACGTTGTAGGTAAAGGTATTGTAGCGGTAGCGCGGCCGCGGCTGGCCGTTCTGGTTGTTGAAGTAGTTGTTGGCGTTAAACTGTTCGTGGCGTTTGAAATAGGCGAAGGTGCCGTGGAAATCGTTGCTCCCCGATTTGGTCACGATCTGGATATTCGAGCCGGCCATGCGCCCATATTCAGCCTGATAGTTGGACAGCAGAATCTTCACTTCCGCCACTGCATCCTGGCTCACGGTCAGTTTCATCTGACTGCCGTTACCCATGTCAGTGGAAGGGACGCCATCGACGGAAATGTTATTGAAAGTCCCGCGGTTGCCGTTCACGTTGATACCGGTGCCAAGCGAAAGATCCTCGCTCTCGTTGGTGACGACGACGCCCGGCAGCAGGCCCATCAGATCCTTCACGTTGCGCCCACGCAAAGCCAAGCCTTCCACTTGGGCGCTGGTGATGACTTCGGCGCGCTCAGCCGACTGCGTCTGCACCACTGCACCGCCGCGCGAGGTGACGGTAACGGATTCGCTGACCGCGCCGACTTCGAGTGTGATGATTCCCACCGGAAGCCGCTCTCCGGTCGCCAGGCGCAGGCCCTGGCGCAATGCCTGCTTGAAGCCGGGATGCGTTACGGTCAACGTGTATTCGCCGCCGTCGAGGCCGGTGAGTAGAAACGCTCCGCGCTCATCGCTGACGCTGTCGCGCTCGCGTCCGGTGGCGGAGTGGAGGAGTTTGATTTGCGCGCCTGCCACGGACAGGCCGGATGTATCGGCCACGCTGCCCGCGATGGAGCCGGTGACGATCTGCGCCAGTCCAGGCGAGGTCAAAAGTAGTAGAAGAAGAAAATAAGCTATCATGGGGACCCCTGGCGGAATTATATCAGAGGGAAAAAATGAATTTTCCCTCTCGCCAAAACCTACCCAATCGGGTTATCCTGACGGGGATGGATGTCAACAAAATGATCGCCGAATTACGGCAAGAGCGTGAACAAATCGAGGAAGCCATTCTCAGTTTGGAACGCCTTGCCAGAGGACAAGGAAAACGCCGTGGCCGCCCGCCGGCCTGGCTGAAGGCCGCCCAGGGCGAGCCGGTCGCCGCGGCGCCGAAGAGGCGCGGCCGTCCTCCAGGGAGCAAAAACAAGCCCAAGGAAGAGGCCGCCGGTTAATTAGCGGGATTCATCTCCCCGCCAGATCCTGCTTTTCATCCAGCCCTTCGCTATCGCTGTCCCTAATTTTCCCGGCGCTTGCCCACGCAGGCGCCGGGTCTGCCCTGTTGGTGTGTGCCGCCCGCGGCAGGTTATTTCTTCACTGGCAGATTGCCGGAATACGCCGCCACCACGTCCTCCGTCGGGCCGTCCATCGCCAGTTCGCCGTGGTCCAGCCATAAGGCGCGGTCGCAGAGTTTTTGCACCGTCGATCCGGCATGCGATACGATCAACAGCCCCTTGCCCGCCTTCTTCAGTTCGACAATCTTCTCATTGCAGCGCGCTTGAAACGCCGCATCTCCCACCGCCAGCACTTCATCGATGATTAGAAATGCCGGTTCGACATGGATCGCCACGGAAAACGCCAGCCGCATCATCATCCCCGATGAATAAGTGCGCAGGGGCTCTTCGATGAAATCTCCGACTCCGGAAAATTCCACAATCTCGCCGTAGCGGCTTTCCGCTTTTTGCCGCGTCAGTCCCAGCAGTGAGGCATTGAGGAAAATATTCTCGCGTCCGGTCAGATCCCCATGAAATCCCGAGCCAAGCTCCAGCAGAGCGGCCACCCTTCCCTGCACCGTTACCGTTCCCTCGTCGGGATACGATAAGCCGGCCACCAGGCTCAGCAGCGTGCTCTTTCCCGCGCCGTTCCTGCCAATCACACCCACCGTTTCCCCATCCCCGATCGTGAAGGAGACATTTTTCAACGCATAGAACGGCTTGTCGGACTGGTTCCGCATGGGATTCCACAGCAGGCTGCGCAGCAGCATGCGGCCGCTGCGGCGTTGGAATGTCTTCGATACTCCGGCAAACTGAATCAGCGACATCGTTGTTTCAGAAACGGTTGCCCGTGAATCCTCCGTCGACGTAAATTTCCGTGCCGGTGATGAAACTGCCCGCCGCACGCGAGCAGAGCAGCAGCATGGCGCCGATTAACTCCCGCGGTTCCCCGAAGCGAGCCATCGGAGTCTGGCCCATAATATTGGCCACACGATCTTTGTCGAGAATCTTGCGATTTTGCTCAGCGGGAAAAAAGCCCGGACAAAGAGTATTCACGCGTACTTTACGCTGTGCATATTCGCGCGCTACGTTCTTGGACAGATTCACCACCGCCGCCTTCGACGCCGAATAGGCGAACACGCGCGAGAGGGGCAGATGCGAGGTCACACTGCCGATATTGAGGATGCAGCCCCCTTCTGGCTGCGATGCCATCTGGGGAGCAAACAACTGGCAGCCCCAGTGCGTGGCCTTCAGATTCGTGTCGATGACACGGTCCCAATCCTCATCGGTGATCTTTTCATAGGGTGTCGCCGAATTGACGCCGGCGCAATTCACCAGAATATCCACTCCGCCGCGCGCGGCCACAACCCTGTCGCGCAGGCCGGCCAGCGATTCGCGTGAAGTGACATCCACTTCCTCGCAAACCGACGAGCCTCCGAGCGCGGCGATCGCATGGACCCGTTCGGCACCCCGCTCGCGCGAGCGTCCGGCCACCACGACATGGGCTCCGGCCTGCGCCAATCCATCGCAAAGCGCTCCACCCAGCACGCCCGTTCCACCAATCACCACCGCCGTCTGTCCGGCCAGGGAAAACAATCCATCGAGAAAAGAATTCGGCATCAAGGCCTCATTATCGCGCGAGCCCGGCTTCGCCTACAATAAAGGCATTCGCACCGACGCACCGCATGACCACCCTTTGAAAGAGTGGATTCGTCCTTTCTATCTCAAGTGGCTCTATTTCCGACTCCATCCGGAGGCGAAACCGGCGCAATGGAACCGCTGTTGGGATTTTCCCGCTGTGCCCCTTTCCGGACCCTTGCCCGGGCCGGGGGAAAAGGCGGATGTGCTGATTCTGCCGATGACCGACTGGCATACGCGCATCCAGCGGGCGCAGCATTTTGCCCGGCAACTGGCGGCATTGGGCCACCGCTGTTTCTATCTCAATCCCAATCTCGGCCGCGAGTTTCCCCAGCCCGCCCTGCTCAGCTCCGGGCTGGCGGTGCACCGGATCGAAGAGGGCGTCTACGAAATCCACGTGGCTTTGCCGCGCGAACCCGTCTATCATCACCGGCTGCTGTCGGAAGCGGAATCACGTGCGGTGGCGGCTCACCTGGAGCGGGCTTTGGCAGCCTTCGCATCGCGCCGCCTGGCAATTGTCTCGCAGTTCCCGCTCTGGAACCGGGCCGTGGAGTTCCTGCGCCAGCGCCGCCCTGCCGTGCTGGTTTCTGATTGCCATGATCTGCTCGGCGGATTCCGCCGCATGTCGCGTGAGATAATCGCCGCCGAGGAGCTACTCTTTCAGCAAGCGGAGATTCTGGTGTTTTCAGCCAAATCCTTACTGGAGAAGAAGCGCGCCGAGTTCCCCTGGCTGGGGGAAAACTTGGGGAAAACCGTGGAGATTATCCCCAACGGCGCCGAGGTGTCCCATTTCCAATGGAGTGCGGAGAGCAAGCAGCGTATTGTGGGCTACGCCGGCTCGCTTGATGAGTGGTTCGATGTGGAGGCGGTGCAAGCGGCTGCCCGAGCCAATCCCCAAGCGCAATTTGTCCTGCTGGGCCGGATTGAAGACGAAAAGGTGCG
>CALFYN010000355.1 GCA_937952345.1 uncultured Acidobacteriota bacterium | reverse complement strand
GAAGGTGACCGGATCGAGAACGTCGTAGTCCGGACCCGCCCCCGGTGTGTCGCCACCTGGGCAGAACGGTGCAAAGCAGGCGGTCCCGCTTCCGGTAGCGCCGGTACCAAGAGCCACATTGGACACACTGGATGTGACACCGCTGGTTCCAAATCCGGAAGGCGCTATTCCGGTCGTAGGGTTCGAAATCAATACCCCCGCAAAAGCGGACGGTATCATCAGCAGCACTCCGCTCCACAACAGCTTCCTCAAATCATCCTCCTATGGCAAACAGCCTTTCATCTACTAAGGGTGAGAGCAGGAGGGTGTTTTCTATCACGCGCGTGATAAAATTTTCAATCGTCATCATGAACGGGGAAAGCGTTGCGCCGTCTGTAAGCCAGCTTATGGCCGCTTTCCGTCAAGGCGATCGGGAGGCTGCCAACCGGCTGGTGGAGATGTTCTATCCGCAGCTTCGCCGCATCGCAGCGGCACAGATGCGCCACGAAGCAACGGGGCATTCCTGGCATCCCACCCTGCTGGTGAACGAGCTGTACCTGGAATTGCTCAAGATCAAAGCATTGCAGCCGGTCAAAGGCGACGAGCAGCAGGAGAAGGCTGCTTTCTTCGGCCTCGCGAGTCTGCTCATGAAGCGCCTGCTGATCCAGCATACGCGCCCGTTGCACCGGCGCGCGGTGAAGATCGATGTTAGCGAGGATTGCCTGATTTCGAACGGCTTGGAGACGATGGCGGAGATTGAGTCGCTGCTGGCGCGCCTGGAAAGCATTCAACCAAGGCTGCGGCGAGTGGTGGAATGCAAGGCGTTCGAGGGGCTCACCACACAGGAGACCGCCGAACGGCTGGGCTGCGGCACCGCGACCGTGGACCGCGACTGGGCGTTCGCCAAACACTGGCTGCAGCGGGAACTGCCCGCGGAGAACGGATGACGGACTCCGGTTGGAAGCGAGTTTGGGAACTGTACGAGGAGGCGGCGAAGCTTTCTCCAGCCGAAGCGCAGGCCTATCTGGATCGTGCGCCGGATGCGCCGGAGATCGTGGCCGAAGCGCGGCAGATTCTGGCCTCCATGCCTGGCGATGCGCCGCCCGCTACTCATACCGGGGAGACAATCGGCCGCTATCAGGTGATGGAACGGATCGGCCGGGGAGGCAGCGGCGAGGTGTATGCAGGGCGCGACACGCAGTTAGGCCGCGAGGTGGCGCTGAAGTTTCTGCATCCCTGGCAGGTGGGTTCGGAGTGGATGCTGCGGCGGTTCCTGCGTGAGGCGCAGATGGCGTCCAGTCTGAATCATCCGTATATCGTGACGATTTTCGAAGTGATGCCGGGTCCTCCGCCGGTGATTGTGATGGAGCGCGTTGCTGGGGATTCGCTGCGCGAGTTGTGCCGTACGCCGATGCCGGAAGCAACGGTGATCCGCATCGGGACACAAATCGCGCAAGCGCTGGCCGCGGCGCATGCGCAGTCGATTGTGCATCGTGACCTGAAGCCGGAAAACGTCGTGGTGCGGCGCGACGGCTATGCCAAGGTTCTCGATTTCGGGCTGGCACGCACGGGGCTTCCGGGCGAAGCGAGCATCTCCTCCATGACGGGAGTGGGAGCGGGAACGCTCCGCTACATGTCGCCGGAGCAGTGCAGGGGGCAGGCGGCCACCGCGTCGAGCGATGTCTTCGCGCTGGGCATGGTGCTGTATGAAATGGCCACCGGACGGCATCCGTTCGACGCCGCCACGCCGCTCGAGACCGCGCATGCCATCTTGCAGAAAGCGCCTCATCCGTTTCCATCGGCTGTATCCCCCGCGCTGAAGGATCTTATCCTGGAGATGCTGGCTAAGGATCCGGCCGAGCGGCCTGCTTCCGCGGATTTGGCCGCGCGTTTCCCCCGTTTTGGGGAACGGCCCGCGCCGGACTCTTCTTCCCGCCGCCGCTGGTTGATCGGCGGCGCAGCGGCAACCGCGGCCATCTCGGGGGGCAGCATTCCGTTCTGGCGCTCCCGGCCCATGCAGGGCGAGCAGGATTTGCTGCGCGAGGGATTGATTCTCGACCCGGCGGTTTCTCCCGACCGGCGATGGATCGCGTTTGTGTGGCGTCGGCCGGGAAGCAGCAACGGACGATTGCATGTGATGCCGATGGAGGGCGGCACTCCCGTGCCCCTTACGCGCACCGAGGCCGAGGAAAGCGAGCCCGCCTGGTCCCCCGACAGCAAGCAGTTGGCGTTCCTGCGGCGTGGGGGAGGGGAGAACGCAATCTACGTTGTTTCCTGGAGCGGAGACCGCTCAGGCCCGGAACGGCGCATCTATTCGGTCAACTTTTTTGGCTCGTCGACCTGGCTTTCTCCCCAGGAACTGGTCATCTGCGACAACATGCACTTGGCGCGCTTTGACAAGGATCGCGGTCTTGTGGCGAAACTTTCGCGTCCCAAGGATGGCTTCCACGACTCCATGCCTCGCCTGTCTCCCGACGGGCAGTGGCTGGTGTTCACGCGTTTCTTCACCATGACCACGTCCGATCTGTTTGTGGTTCCCGTCAACGGCGGAGAGGAGCGGCGGCTTACCTTCGACGAGCGCGCCAAACGCGAACTGCGCTGGGCGCCCGATGGGAAGGGCGTCATCTACCGCTCGCGCGCCAAGCGCTGGGCCTTGCGCTACGTGCCGTTTGCCGGCGGCGGATCACGCGAAATTGCTCTGCCGTTCACTCCTTACGGCAATTTCGATGTCCTGCCGGCGGAAAACGGGGCGGTGCGCCTCCTGATGGCCAATACGTATTCGACGGAATCCATCTGGCGGGCGGAGCTTCCTGGAAAGGAAGGTGGGCTGGCCAAGCCGGAGAAATTCATCTCCTCGGCGCGGGGCGATGTGAACGTCAATCCCGCCATTTCCCCGGACGGGCTGAAAGTGGCGTTCGTCTCCACGCGGAGCGGGTCGCCGGAGATCTGGGTGACGGACAGCGAGGGCAACCGGCCGCTGCAATTGACATTCTTCGCTGGGCCGGAAGTGGCGCCGCCGGCATGGTCCCCCGACAGCCAGTCGATCGTATCCTCTGTTTCGCTGCGCGCGGGCGACCCGGCGTTTATTGTGCCCGCCAAAGGAGGAGAGCCGCGCTGGCTCCCCATTCCCGTCGCGTTTGCGCAACCGCAGTTCACGGCGGATGGATCGGCCGTCACCTATGGCGTGGTGCGCGGCTTGGCTGCCGGCGAGGTGTGGCGTTATCCGCTGGCGGGCGGGAAGCCGCAGATGCTTTCCGCGGCCAACTGCGCCGTGCACCGGCTGTCTCCGGATGGCAAGTGGATCTATTTCTCGCGGCAGCGTGAGCCAGGCTTGTTCCGGTTTCCGTCCCAAGGCGGAGCGCCGGAATTGGTGCTGGACCGGCTGGCGGTGGAACTCTACCGCGGATGGGCCGTGTGCCGCGACGGTGTCTATCTCACGGAGAAGGAAGAGGCGACGGGGAAGTGGCTCATCCAGTATTACGATCTGGCGGCGAAGACGCATCGCCCGGTCTGCCGCCTTGATCTCCCACTGCCGCGCTGGACCGGCGCTCTCAGTGTGTCACGCGACGAGCGCTGGATGGTGTTCCCCCTGCATGAGCCCGAAGGCAGCACTCTATCGATTACGCCCCCGCTGAAGCTGCCTTAGCGTCCCATTTCCAGTGCCGGTCCAACGTGCTGTAAAAGAAGAACAGCAGCGCCATCAGCAGCACGCCTTCGAACGGATGCAGGATATGGAACGTCTTCGGTCCCCAGGTGGCATCGAAGAACCAGAAGGGCTTAGGGTCCATGCGGCTGAGCGACAGAAGCGGCATGGGGCCGGTCTTGGGCTGATAGACCATCATGTGCCCCGTGGCAAGCATCCCCAGTCCGAGCCCTAGCAAGCCCAGCGCCGTGCGCCACCCCCACCCGGCGAGTTGCTCGGCGACCAGCGACTTTACAGAATTTGACACCGGACGCATGTCCGCAATGGAACAGATCCAGACAACGCCCAACCCCGCGCCGCAGGCGTTCATGATGACATCGTTGAAATCGTAGGGGATGCCCCAACCGGCATGCAGCACCCCGTATTGCCAGCCTTCATCGAAGGCGCCGCCTAGCGTAGTCCAGATTACGGTCTGTCCGAAGCTGCGCGTCAAGGCAAATATCGGGACGGTGAGCAGGGCGTACTGGAAGAAGTGGATGAATTCGTTGTTGTTGACACTGAGCCAGCGCACCGCGGCGAAGGTAAATGCGACCGTCACCGCCCAGTAGACAATCTTGCCTTTCCCCTGGTCCTGGTGCAGCACCCGGCGGATGAGGAAGATCGTGACAAGAAGGAATACGATGCGAAACGCCCAGCCTACGCCGGTCAGCCAGGTGTTCGCCGTGAAGGTCTCCATCGCGCGAAACACGAAGCTTTGCACCAGCTCATGCTGGGTGCTGACGGCCAACACGAAAATGACGATGAAGAGGAGGGACGCCAGCCGATGCGATGCAAACCAGGCGAGCGTCCGGTCCATTAGAGGCGCTTCCGGCCGATCGCCAGCGCGGCCAGTGCGGCAACCATCAGCCCCAAGGTGGCGGGCTCCGGCACGGCTGCGGTATCGGCGAGAGTCAAGGTCAGGCTGTCCGGCAGGTTGATGGATCGAAACATCCCTAAGGGAAGGTTCATTTGCACATATGCAAAGATGCGGTCCCCTGCATTGACATCGATGGTTCCCATGGAGAAGGAATCGTTGATGGCTCCCTGCGGCGGGATCCCGCCGGTTATGTTGGACGTAATCGGAATCGTGATCGTCTGGTTGCCGCCCAAGCCAAAGCCGGTGTTGTCGTTGAACAGCCCGCCGCCATATGAGAATTTCAATCCCTGGCTTCCGCTGCCGTCGATGGCGAGCGTCACCGCATACTGTGCCGCTGCGGTGGCGTAGAAAGAGAAATTCGCCTCCACGAAAACCGAGCAGCCGAGGTTGTTCTGGCAACTGGCCCCGAAGCTGGTAATCTTCATGGTCAGCGGATCGGAGACGTTGAAATCGGGCCCAGCGCCGGGTGTTCCTTCACCCGGGCAGAATCCACCGAAACAGGCGACTCCAGCGACGGCAGCACCGTTGATCGTCGTGTGGATGTTGCCGGTCACTCCAGGGTTGGAGTAGCTATCAAAGAAGCCCGCAGTCGGTTTTGAGATTACACCAGCGAATGCCGGGATGGCGCCGAGCAAGATGACGAGAAGTGAAGAACGCAAACGATCCTCCTGAGTTACTCCGAACAGACAATTTACTGAGGTTAGCATTCCCGCCCGAAGAGCCGCTACCATTTAGAGTGCAAACATGCGTCGTTTCGGCACCCTTTTAGTTCTTTTAGTACTAGCCTTTGCCGTTCGAGTACTGGTCCCCTGGAGCGACGTGTTCACTCCCACCGGCGTCATGCTGCAGGAGAACGACGCCTGGTACCACCGCCGGGTGGTGGAACTGATCCAGCAGCAATGGCCGCATCGCCCGCGCGTCGATCCGCTGGGCCAGCCGGGCGGAGCACCGCTGCACCACGCCATGCTCTTCGATTACCTGGTGGCGGCCTCCTGCCCGGGGTGCGGTGAGCGGGCGCGCGATACGGTGCTGGCCATTGCGCCCCCTGTCTTCGCTACGTTGGCGGTGGCGCTTGTCTGGCTGATCGGGCGCAGGCTGGGTGGAGATCGCGCCGCTCTGGCCGCCGGACTGGCCATGGGCCTCACGCCCGGAGCCTTTGCCTTCGTCTCAAAACTCGGCTATGCCGACCATCATGTGCTGGAAGTGTTGGTGTCGGCGTGGGTGTTCTGGGAACTGCTGCGACTGGAGGGGCTGAAACGCTGGCAGGAAGGGTGGCGGCTGGGGCTTGCTCTCACCGTCTTCTGCTTCACCTGGGCCGGGGCAGCCATGATTCTCGGTTTGGCGGGACTCTTCCTGCTGAGCGAAGTGTTGCGCCGGGACCGGCTGGCCTCCGGACCATTGCGGCTGGCGGCGGCAATGGCCGTCGTGGCGTCGTTCTCCCTGGGGGGGCAGATCTGGCAGGAATATACCCGCTTGGCGGCCCTAGGCTTATTTGCGCTCACGCTGGTCTGGGATGTGCCGCGCAAATTCCTGATTGCCGCCGGACTCGCGATGGCCGCTGCGGGCGCCATCTACCTGACCACAACCTCCGAAGGTCTCGACATCGTCAAACGCCTGTCTCCTGGAGGCTCGCGCGCCCTGGTGGCCGAACTCCGTCCGTTGCTCTATTACAACGGCACGCTGGATCTGTCGCTGCTGTGGACCGAATACGGGTTCACGCTGCCGTTCGCGCTGGCCGGTTGGGTTCTGGCGGCGATGCAACTCCGCGAACGGCAGTGGCGGCTGGTCTGGGGCTGGGCCACGGTTTTCAGTGTATTCACCCTGATGCAATTCCGCATGTCGGCCTACGCCATGCTGCCGCTGGCACTGCTCGCCGGACGCACGGCTGCCGTATCGCGCAACATGGCCTTGACCTGCGCTGTCTTTGTGGGTTTGGGCAATCTCCCGTTGGTGGCGCGCCGCCTCAGCCTGGATCTCGCCCCACCCCCAGAGGTGCTGCACGCCCTGGCGTGGCTGCGCGATGATACGCCCCCGTTCGAAAACGGCCCATAC
>CALFYN010000354.1 GCA_937952345.1 uncultured Acidobacteriota bacterium | reverse complement strand
CGCATCCACTGCCACCGCGCGCTCCATCCCAAAGAACCCGCACTGCTCGACTACAAGCCCGATGCCAAGGCCGGCTTGAGCGAAGGCCAGGTCGTCGGATTCGAATCGTATGAACTGATCCTCGCCGAGGCCCGCGCCAACGGCGGCAACGCAGTCCTCACTCCGGATCAGCGCTGCAAGGACGCGCTCAAGGCTGGCGATGCGAAGGCCGTCACCGCGTGGAACTCCCTCGCGCGCACCGCCAAGTGGCTGGACGCCAATGCCGCCTTATTCGGACGCCCCGCCGTGCCCGTCATCACCACCGTCTATGACGGCTCGCACGAAACCGAAGAATTCGCCAACATGCTCTTTCGCCGTGGTGGCAGCCCTCGTGTCGTATCGATGCAGAATCTGCCCCGCCCCGATGCGCAGCGCATTCTCGTGGTGTCGGCGGCCGGCATCCAGCAAACCCCACCCGCGCTGCTCGATCACGCCAGGGCCGGAGCAACCGTCGTCATCGATGCCAAGCCCGATGCCTCCTGGAAAAAGGCAAAGCCGGAACAGGATCGCGATTTCTATGCGGTCGGCAAAGGGCAGGTGTTGGCCTATCGTGAGCCCGTTCTCGACCCCAGCGAATACGCGCTCGATGTCATCGACGTCGCCACGTACCGCCGCCGCGCCGCGCGCATTTGGAACGCCAATGCCGCCATCGCCATAGCTACCGAAGGCGCTTCGCCAAACGAAACGTTACTCATCGCCTTGAACTACGGTTCCCCCGTGGACCAGGAAGTGCAAGTGCGCGTCCAGGGCCATTTTTCCAAGGCCGCGCTCATGCGGCCCGAATCCCAACCCGTCGATTTGAAGATCTACAAGCGCGGCACGATGACCGAAGTGTTTCTGCCCACCCTGGCGGTCGTGGCGGCGGTTCGTTTTCTTCGATAAGATCCTTAGTAAGAGATAGGAGCGAGCTATGGATATCACACGCCGGCATTTTCTGGGCGCCGCCACCGCGGCTTTCTCTGGGTTGGACGGACTGGCCATGCCGGCTCCGCGCATCCCCAAAACGCACTTCGCCGTGCATCCGTTTGTCGAAGCCAATCCCAAGGCGATTTTCATCAAGCGCACCAAAGTGCCCCAAAAGATGGACGAAGCCGCGAAACTGCGCGAAGGTATCGCCTTCGCCCGCGAAGTGTTTGTCCCCGCGGAAGGCCCCGGGGCCGTCCCTGTCTCCCATCGCGTCATTCTCAAACCGAATTTCACCAGCGTGCGCAATCACCGCCCTCACGAAGAAAATTGGGGCACCGGCACCGACCCGCAGTTCTATGAGGGCATCATCATGGGCCTCAAGGAACTGGGCATCCGCAAGATGCACTTCCTGGAAGCGAATAATTTCCACTCCTGGAACTACCGCGGCCTGGCCGACATCAATGACCGCCACGGCGTGGAGATGAATGAGCCCGAACGCCGCGCTCGCAACTTCGCCGACGGCTATGAGATGACGTGGACCAAGGTGCCCGATCCGGTCATCTACACGCGCATCCCGCACTACGCTCCGGTGAATGAGCCGGACACCTGGCTGCTCAACATCGCCAAATGGAAATCGCACGGCATGTGCATGACGCTCTCCACGAAGAACGAGCAGGGGCTGGTGGTGAAGCCCTATGTTCGGTTCTGTTCCGGATGGAAGATGGTCACCGGCGTGCCGGACTACATGAAGCAGGATATCCATGGCGAAGTGGAACGCCGCGCCACGAAATTTTTCGAGAACCACAAGAAGCTCGGCTACGCCCGCTACGACAGCCCGGCGCAATTGAGCCCCGTGCATCAGGAACTGTGGGCGCACAAGACCTGCGATAACGCGCAGACGCTGAAGACGGGGCTGGCGATCATTGAAGGCATCTATGGGCGCGACGGCGACGGCTTCGGCGTCGGCAATGACTACATGACCAACCTCGTCATGTTCGGCAAGGACAAACTGCGCCTCGACATGATCGGCATGTACCTCGGCGGCCACGAACCTGGCAACGTTAACCTCTTCCGCATCGCCAAGGAGCGCGGCCTGCTGTCCACCTTCAACCCCTGGGAAGTGCCGGTGTATGAATGGGTCGACGGCAAGCCCGTGCAACGCAAACTCTCCGATTTCGAACGGACTCCACTCAAGACCTACTATCTGCAGAAAGAGGGCGAGCCCTTCCTGCACCTGGTCAACGATCCGTTCGATTACGACAAAGTGAAGGTGTAGGCGAAAACGCTTCGTCCACCGGGCTCTGATTCTCTGGTCTTTTGGGCGCTACCGCGTCGACAACCTCTTTCACTCACCTCTATGCCCATCGCACGGCAAGCATAGCGGCGGGCCGTATTCACGAAATACACTTTGCAGCAAGGATCTGGCTCGCGAGCGAATCCTGATGTTTGAATGGCAGGAGTAGAAGCGAAGATACGACCTGACTTCGGTGCCAGCTTTTTTCATGGACTTCTCCAATCCGCGCAATGTGCCAGGACGTAATTCGTCTTCGAGTAGTGACTCCCTGTACCGGATGACAGGCTCCCAGAGATCGCGATCCCGCTGGCGGTACAGATAATCCGCCACGCATGCGGTGCACATGCCCAAATCAGACGCAAGGAAACAAATGGACTGGCGACCTTCCTGATCTGCGTACGGAAACACCCTATCTAGCACTTCAGGAATCCTGTCGATGCCAACTAATTCGCCCACCGTTGCTCCACCATGGCTCCAGTCCTCGCTGAACCGAACACGATGGATATTTGCCTCCAGATACACAAGTACGACGGCAAGAGAAAATCGAGGGTCCGCTCCGGCCCTGACAATTCGTGCCACTCTGTCCCCATGATCTTCAAGCTTATTGAAGGATGTTCCGGGCCCATCCGCAATCGGTCTCCACCTCCCTGACTGCCTTGTCAGGTAGAAAAGGCATGAGGCAGATTTGCGCAGACCCAGCTCTTGCCACTCCGCCCGATGGCATTCCCGCCACGATAACCACGTTACAGAGAAATTGCGAGGGACTTGACCTTTGATGACCTGCTGAGTGGCAATCTGAAGCTGGCAAGCGAACATCTTGGCGCCCTTGGGGACATGCAACGGTGCAAGACCTCGAATCGAGCCTCTGATTGGGTCTATTTCCAACACTCTGCCGATCACAACAACCTCGGCCGCGCTCAATTTCGCGAGAGCGGAGTTGCCAAATGGAGGCGAGCGAGCTAGCACTTTATCTGCCGCTCCTGTTGCTTCGATCACCAGAATAATGACAAGCGGAATCATCTGCTGCATCGTGAAGGTGCTACGGTTCCATTGATTGTAACCATATTAGGCTGATAAACATTGTGAAGGACTGTCGTAGGGGAACTAAATCCGAGTACCATTAGTGGATCGGAAACGCCGAACGTCCCCAGGCGTTGTGCTGAAAAAACCTGAAGCGCCTCTCCGGACGATGTCGACCCTAGCAGAAGGCCACCCGCACTCAGTTCGTCAGTGAACCTGCCATTGGCTGGATTCAAGGAGTTACCAACATCGCCAACACGCCATGTCCCGGTCTGCCTGCTGAGACTGAGGTTGCCCGTTTCGACCGGAAAGGATTCTCTGATGACCAGATCTGTGAGGGCGCTTCCAGTCATCACGTTCAGATTGTAATCAAGTACTTCGTACGTCACAAATCGCGTATAAGTCGTCGAAAAGTTTCCAGATGGACTCCAACAGTCCCCCCCTGAGTGACTCTTAGATAGGCGGCATAGGCGGGTATATTGTCATCCTCCCGTGCGCGCGCTATGGCAACAGCCGCGGCAATCGCGGCCCAGGTTTCATCGACCTCAATCCTCCATTCGTCCCGAGTCTGCCTTGGTATCCTCCCTGATTGCATCTCCATCAATATCTGGTCGAGTCCTGGTATCAAGCTTAGTTCTGGTCGACCATGGTGATATGGGGGCTCCTCCGGCATAGGCAAGGGCTCGTTGCAAAGAGCGCAAAAGACAGTGTGGCTGAACAACTCGCGACTGCCGTCAGTGAAACAGTAATCCGTGAAGCAGAGTCCCTCAGGATCGCTATTGTTTACCGGATCCCCCTCCACATACGCGTATCTATTGAAACTCCCGCTCCGCGCCGCAGTCGCACTCCCCCAATACGGATCCGGACTCACAAACCGCCCCGTATTCGCTTTATAATACCGGTTCACCGCATAATCCAACCCCGTATTCGAATCCCGCCAATACGTCGCGAACTTCTCCGTATCATTCCCCGTCGAAGCGCTCTCCTCGGCACCTTCTGTCGGTCGATGACGCAGTAGCCTTGTTCCATGCCCCAACGGTAAGCCTTTCGATTCTCG
>CALFYN010000353.1 GCA_937952345.1 uncultured Acidobacteriota bacterium | reverse complement strand
CGGGATCGCTTTCATCGTCGTAATCGAAGCTGACCGGCACTTTGGCCTGGCCTTGCGGGACCACCACGAAGGGAATGCCGATGGGGCCGCCGTTCCAGGTGCCGGAGCCGAAATCGGCGTGGAAGGTGCGGGAAGCGCCGATGGTGTTCACCCAATCGGTGGATCGCGCATGGACGGGCAGGTGATCGATGGGCGTATTCCAGGCGTTGTCGTAGGGGAAGATGTTGCAGCCTGAGATGGAAGGGGGCGTGCGCACAGCCGGTGGTGGAGGCGGCGGTGGTGTCGGGGTCGGGGTAGGAGTGGGAGTGGGGGTTGGGGTTGGGGTCGGCGTTGGGGTTGGCAGCAGGCTGTGACGGAAAAAGGCCCGCGCCAGGAAGACCGCCATCTGCTCGCGCGAGAGGAATTGATTGACGCAATACTCGGTGGCCGTGCAGCCCTGGGTTACGCCGAGTTCCCACATCTTCTGCACGTACCGGAAGAGCGAATGCGACGGAGGAACGTCGCCGGGAAAGCGGGTTTCGGACGTGTATGGGAAGCTGTCGCCGAGCCGCGCCCGCACGATCATTTGCGCCATCTGGCCGCGCGTTACGGCGGTGGACGGGCAGTACTGGTTGTTGCCGCAGCCGGTGTGAATGCCCAGTTCGTTCATCTTCTGGATGTATTTGAAGAACGTGTCGGTGGGGGCGACGTCCGTAAAGGCCGGTGTGGCCGGGAAGGGGAAGTTCTCGCCGGCGATGGCGCGGATGATGAACGCCGCCATTTCGCCATGGGAGACCGTGCTGCCGGGGCAATAGCGCGGAGGGAGAGCATTGCAGCCGAGGGTCACCGCGAATTGGCGGAGGAGGTAGATGGAATCGAGCCAGATGTGGTCCGCGGCCACGTCGTTGAAGATCTGCAACCCGGGACCGGGAGTGAATACGGCCAGCAGCACGGGGATGATGTTCGAACCGCCGCCTGCGTTCACCGTGATGGTGCCGCCGTAGATTCCCGCCTGGAGGGAATTGGCCGCGATGCTCACGGTGAGGGTGGCGGGCAACGTTCCCGAAGACGGCGCAATCTGCAGCCAGTTCCCGCCCGTGGTACTGAACACGCTGGCCGAAAACGATCCGCTGCCCTGGAGCAGCACGGTTTGGGAAAGCGGCGGCGTACTGCCGGTCTGGGTGAATCGCAGAATGCCGGGATAGGGGGTGACGGTCTGCCCCCACACTGCCCCAGCCAGCCCGCACACGGTAAGTAACAGAGTTCGAAACATGAAATGACTCCGATAGTATCTTCGGCGGGGAGTTAGTACTGAAATTAGTGTGGTAAGGGATCTTGTGTCAAGTGCTAGGCCATTCGTGGTATTTCTGAATGCCATGGTGACCTTCTTCGCTTTACTGGCGGCCATCGCCTTCGCGCAAGACTATGACCTGCTGATTCGCGGCGGGCGCGTGGTGGATGGCACCGGCAACCCATCGTTCCTCGCCGATGTGGCATTGCAGGGGCAGCGTGTCGTGGCGCTCGGCAAACTGGAGGGGAAGACCGCGCGGCGGGTGATTGACGCCAAAGGGTTGATTGTGGCGCCTGGGTTTATCGACATTCACAACCACTCCGACCGTACGATTCTGACGGATGGCGACGCGCAGTCGATGATTCGGCAGGGTGTGACCAGCATGATTTTCGGCGAAGGTGGATCCGAGGCGCCGTCGAAGCAGTACGCGCGCTTTGCCGATTATTGGAAGGCGCTGCTGGCGAAGGGGGTGTCTACGAATATCGGGTCCTATGTCGGATCGAGCGAGGTGTACACGTTCGTGCGCGGCCACAAGGCTGGACCGCCGACGCCTGATGAATTGGAGCGCATGCGGCGGCATGTGCGGGAAGCGATGGAAGACGGCGCGCTGGGGGTGGCGAGTTCGCTGAGCGGGCCGCCGGGCTCTTGGATTGACACCGATACGCTGGTGGCCATGTGCGGCGAGGCTTCGAAATACAACGGCATTTATTCGACGCATATGCGCACGGAAGGGTTCGGGGTGTTTGAAAGCGTGGCCGAGGCGCTGGATATCGGGCGGCGGGCGAACGTGCCGGTGGATATCATTCACCTCAAGATCGCCGAACACAAATTATGGGGCAAGATGCCGGAATTGATCGGCGTGATCGCCAACGCGCGCGCCCGGGGGCAGGAAGTGGAGGCGCACGTGTATCCGTATCGCGCCGGGCAGAACAATCTGGCCACGATTATTCCTCCGTGGGCGCACGAAGGCGGGCGGGATGCGATGCTGGCGCGGTTGCAGGATGCGTCGCTGCGGGCGCGCCTGGAGAAGGAAATTCTCAACGGCATCCCGGGTTCCAATTGGTACAACCACTACACGGCCACCGGATCCTGGGAAGGGATGCTGCTGGTGAGCTTTTCCAATCCGGCGTATAAGAAATACGAAGGCAAGCGGATGAATCAGGTAATTGCCGATATTGGCGGGAATCCGATTGATGTATTATTCCGTGTGTTGCGGGATAATTCGGGGTCCGTGCCCACGGTATATTTCCACCACTCCGAGGAAGACATGCGCTATGCGCTGCGCCAGAGCTTCGTCTCGATCGGGTCGGATGGGACGGCGGTGGCGACCGAGGGGCCGCTGGCGCGGGGGAATCCGCATCCGCGCTATTACGGGACGTTTCCGCGCATTCTGGGCCGCTACGTGCGCGAGGAAAAGGTGCTTTCGCTCGAAGAGGCCGTGCGCAAGATGACTTCGGCCAACGCGGCGAAGATTCACATCTACGACCGCGGGTTGCTGCGTCCGGGGATGATGGCCGATGTGACGGTGTTCGACGCCGCGCGCGTGATCGACAACGCCACCTTCGAAAAGCCGCATCAATACGCCACGGGGATTGAGTATGTGGTGGTGAATGGGGCCGTGGTGCTGGACAAAGGCAAGCACACCGGCGCGAGGCCGGGGCAGATTTTGAAAGGATCGAACACGCGATGAAGTGGGTTCTGGGTTTGGTTGCGGTAGCGGCGTGGGCGCAGCCGTTTGAGGCCGTGGTGCGCAAACTGGCGGATCGCAACACGCAGGCGTTTCTGGTGCGGCGCGACGGGCGCGTCGTGCGGGAGTGGTACGCGCCGGGCGTCACGGCGGACCGCAGGCAGGGCACGGCGTCACTGGCAAAGGCGTTGATCGGCGGCAATTCGCTGATGCTCGCCATGGAGGACAAACGCATTCAGCCGGAGGATGCAGCCGCGAAGTTTATCCCGCAATGGAAGAGCGATGCTGTGCGGTCGCGCATCACCATCCGCCATCTGGCGACGCATACCTCGGGCATTCAGGACGCCAATCAGGAGGGCGTGCCGCACGAAAAGCTGCCGGGCTGGATGGGCGAATTCTGGCGGCGCACGCCGAGCCCCTTCGCGTTGTCGCTGACTGCTCCGGTGCTGTTTGCGCCGGGATCGGCTTACCACTACAGCAATCCGGGCATGGCGATGCTTGCCTATGCGGTGGCCGCAAGCCACGGAAAGGATCAGAAGGAGATTCTTCGCTCGCGTGTGATGCAGCCGCTGGGGATAGCGGACAGCGAATGGTCGCTCAGTTATAACCAGAGCTTTTCCGATGGCGCGCTGACGCTGTACGCCAATTGGGGCGGGGCAACGTTTACTCCGCGGGCGGCGGCGCTGATTGGGGAGTGGATGATGAAGCGCGGCGGCGAGGCAAAGCGCATGGTGCAATATGCGGGCATGCCGCTGCCCGATCGCGGGAAGGACAAGTACGCTCCCGCTTCCGGACTGTGCTGGTACACCAATTTCGACGGTGTGTGGCCGAAGGTGCCTCGCGATGCGTTTGCCGGGGCGGGCGCGGGCCATGAGGTGCTGCTGGTGATTCCGAGCCTGAAGCTGGTCGCCATCCGCAACGGGAGGGCGCTGAACGCGAAGCCGTTCTGGACTGCCGTGTACGAGGATTTCTTTTCACCATTAATGGATGAAATCGCGCCTTATCCGCAAAGTCCGGTCATTCGCGGGGTGGAATTTGCGCCTGTAGAGACGATTACGCGAAAAGCGATCGATAGCGATAACTGGCCCATCACCTGGGGCGATGACAACGCGCTGTATACGGTCTATGGCGACGGCGTGGGGTTCGAGCCGGGCGTCGGGGAGAAGCTGAGCATGGGCTTCGCGCGCATCACCGGCAGTCCCTTGGTCTATGAGGCGGAAAACATCCGCTCCCCATCGGGCGAGCGCAAAGGCGATGGCATGAAGGGGCTGAAGGCCAGCGGCATGGTGATGGTGGACAAGGTTCTGTACATGTGGGTGCGCAATGCCGGCAATAGCGAACTGTGGTCCAGTGCGGACC
>CALFYN010000352.1 GCA_937952345.1 uncultured Acidobacteriota bacterium | reverse complement strand
GCGGGTGACGCTCAATTGAAAATCGAAGGGGACGGCGCGGCCGTTGCGCACCGAATCGAGACTGCGTCCGGTGAGGAACTGGAGGCGGCTGGAAACCTTCAGTTCGCGGCCGTCCCAGAGAGGAGTTAGTTCCTGGCCCATGAGCGCAAAAGACACGGCCACTGCGAGGGTCGCCGGAACCCAGCAGAGGGCGGGCCATCTGGCGCGGAATGCCATGTTCAGAAGCTCATACCCACAATAAAGACCGGCTCGGCGCGGCCTTCCCGCAGGGGGAAGGCGATGAGAAAGGAAAGAGCGTCGCGCTGGTGCCCAGTGGTGATACCGGCTGCCAGCGAATGCAGAACCTTGGAGCGTCCACCACGGTTATAGACGGTGCCCGTGTCGTAAACGGCTCGAAACCAGCGGTGGCGATAGTCGAGCGAGCCGTGGGCCATGCGGTTGCCGCCGAGCGGCGCCACATCGTATTTGTTATAGCCGCGCAGGGTCTGGCTGTTGCCGAGGAGAAAGCGGTCAAAAAGTGGGGCGCGCCCGGTGAGCGCGCCGCCAACGAAGGAAGCACGGATAGAATCCTTCCCCATCCGGAAGGCATATTGCATCTGGATGGAGTGCCGGTTGTAGCTGAAATCGCTTTCTAGGGATCTGGTGGCCGCGCGCAGATTGTAACCTGCCTCGAGCGTGTGCTTGCCGGCCCCCGACGGCTCCCATTGCCGATCGAAGCGCAGAGAAGTGATCAGCGCATGGGAGCTTTCGTGCCGCGCGGCCGGAAACTGAGATTCAAAACGTTGCAGACTGAGGCCCGCGGCGATGGTGATGCCGGGGAGGATTTCCACCTGGAGGCGGGGTTCGATGTGGAGGCGGGTGCGGTAGATGCCGGGGACTTCGTTGTTTTCCTGCTGGGCGAGGGCCGTTTCGACGGCGGGATTCCATTGGGCACGGAAGCTTTCGATGACGAAGCCGCCTCGGAACTTGCCGCCGGCTGCCACGCGCGTGTATCCGCCGCGGAGTCCGGAGAAGCGCTCGAGCAGTTCGTCGTTGTCGGTGAGGATGCCGAAATAGGCGCGATGATCGCGATTGCCGACATCGCCGACCGCGCCGAAGGTGAAATTCTGCTTCGAGTGATAGGCGAGTCGGGGCTGAACGACGAAATCGGGGCTTTTTCCTCGAATAATTTCGAAAATCACGCGGAGGCTTTCCGGTTTGGCTCCTTTCGTGACGCGCTGCACGACCTGATATCCGCGGAGTTCCTTGCGGATGCGTTGGGTGAGGCGGTCAATCGCTTCCTGGCTGAACTTCACTCCCACCATGCTCTGCAACTCGTCCTTGAGGCTCATGCTGAGCTTCGATTCCGCCTTTGGTGGGATTTCGACGGATTCGACGGTGTAACGCGAGTTGACGTTTGTGTCGGAGTCCTGGTTGCAGAAAGCGTACGGGGCGAGGAGTGAAGCCGCGGCCAGGATACAAAGTACAACGCGCATGCACACCTTAAGGCACTCCGGGTGCCAAAGTGTAACTGGTTTGTTTTCAGTGATATGTGTGGTGTGTTGGTGTGCCCCCGGTTCACACCTGTGGAATCGGATACAATTTTCCGCATGACACACAACCGGCGCCGGATTCTGCAACTGGGAATGGCGTTCAGCGGCGGCGCATCGCTGGGGCGCTCGCAGCAGATACGCGGATTGGGCACGCCGCTGAGCGGCTATGGGCAGCGCTCCCCGTTTGTGCAATCGACGCGTGCCACGCGCCAGAGCAAGACTCCGGAAGCGGGTTCGAGCTCTTCACCTCTGGCGGAACAATTCGGGATTATCACGCCATCGTCGCTTCATTATGAGCGGCATCATGCGGGGGTTCCCGCGATTGATCCGGAGAAACACACGCTGCTGATCCACGGATTGGTGAACCGCCCGCTGGTGCTGACGATGGCCGATTTGAAACGGCTGCCATCGCACTCGCGGATTCATTTTCTGGAGTGCGGCGGCAACAGCGGCAGCGAGTGGCAGGCGAAGACCGGCGCCAGTGTGCAGCGCAGCTTCGGGCTGGCCAGTTGCAGCGAATGGACCGGCGTGCCGTTGCGTACGGTGCTGGATCTGGTGGGGTTGAAAGCGGAAGCGAAGTGGATGATCGCGGAAGGGGCCGATGCGTGCCGCATGCAGCGCAGCGTGCCACTGGACAAGGAACTGGATGACGCGATGCTGGCGTATGGGCAGAACGGGGAACCGCTGCGTCCGGAGCAGGGCTTTCCGTTGCGTCTGCTGACACCGGGATGGGAGGGGAACATCCAAGTGAAGTGGCTGCGCCGGCTGCACGTCACCGCCGAGCCTTACTACGTGCGCGACGAGACATCGCGCTACAGCGACCTGATGCCCGATGGGAAAGCGCGGGTGTTTACGCTGATGCAGGAGGCGAAATCGGTGATCACGTTTCCTTCGGGCGGGCAGAAGCTTCCGGCGCGAGGGAAGTACGAAATCAGCGGGCTGGCGTGGACGGGCCGCGGGAAGGTTACGCGCGTCGAGGTGACCTTCGATGGGGGGCGTAGCTGGCAGGATGCGCCGCTTGATCAGCCTGTACTGCGGAAGGCATTCACGCGGTTCCGCCTGCCATGGGTGTGGAACGGGCAGCCCGCCTCGCTGGCGTCGCGGGTTACGGACGAAAGCGGTTACGTGCAGCCAACGCGAAAGGAGCTGATCGCCGTGCGCGGCACGAATTCCGGGTTCCACTTCAACGGGATCAAGATTTG
>CALFYN010000351.1 GCA_937952345.1 uncultured Acidobacteriota bacterium | reverse complement strand
CGGAAGCCGAAGCCGAGGGCAACGGAATTTTCCGGCTCGAAGTTGAAGGCGCTGTCGTTGAGGCGGAGCTTTTCGAGGGCATCGCGCAACAGGCCGTGCTCATGGGATTCGACGGGATATAGGCCGGCGAACACCATGGGCTTGATCTCTTCGAAGCCGGGGAGCGGCTCAGCGGCCTGATCGGAGGCGTCGCAAATCGTGTCGCCGATCTTGGCGTCGGAAACCGTCTTGATGTTGGCGTAGACGAAGCCCACTTCGCCGGCGGAGAGTTCCTGCAGAGGAACGGGTTTGGGGGACTGATAGCCGAGCGCTTCCACTTCGTAGACGCGATTGGTGGACATGAGGCGAATGCGCTGGCCCACTTTGATGCGCCCGTCGATGACGCGGAAGAGGATGATGACACCGCGGTAGGTATCGAACCAGGAATCGAAGATGAGGGCACGGAGGGGATTGTTGGGATCGCCCTTGGGAGGAGGGACGCGGGCGACGACGGCCTCCAGCACTTCGTGGATACCGAGGCCCTGCTTGGCACTGGCGAGAATGGCGTCGGAGGCATCGAGGCCGATGACCTGCTCGATCTGCTCCTTGATGCGGTCCGGCTCGGCGGAGGGGAGATCGATCTTGTTGATGACGGGGATGAGGTCGAGGTTGTGGTGGAGGGCGAGGTAGGTGTTGGCGAGGGTTTGGGCCTCGACACCCTGCGAGGCATCGACGACGAGGAGAGCGCCCTCGCAGGCCTGCAAGCTGCGTGAGACTTCGTAGGTGAAGTCCACGTGGCCGGGCGTATCGATGAGGTTCAACTGATAGAGGTTGCCGTCCTCGGCGCGGTAGTTGAGGCGGACGGCATGGGCTTTGATGGTGATGCCGCGCTCACGCTCGAGGTCCATGGAGTCGAGCACCTGCTCCATCATTTCGCGATGCGACAGCGCCTCGGTAGCTTCCAATAAACGGTCTGCCAGCGTCGACTTGCCGTGGTCGATATGGGCGATGATAGAGAAATTGCGGATAAACGACGGATCCATGGGGTAGAATGAAGGTGTAACTTTTATTATCCCATAGGTTTGGCTTACGCCCCATTCAACATGGCAATTACGAAGATGGAAGGGAACCTGGAAGCACGGGGACTGCGATTTGCGATCGTCGTGACACGGTTCAACAGCATCATCACGGAGCGTCTGGCATCGGGAGCGGTGGATGCGCTGCGGCGCACCGGATGCGCCGAGGAAGACATCACGATGGTGTATATCCCGGGTTCCTGGGAACTGCCACTTGTGGCGAGGGAACTGGCGGAATCGAAGAAGTACGACGCAGTGATCTGCCTGGGCGCGGTGATTCGAGGCGATACGCCGCACTTCGATTACGTTGCAGGGGAAGCGGCAAAAGGTTTGGGCCAGGTGGCAGCACAGTGTGGAGTACCCATTGCGTTCGGCGTGCTGACGACGAACACGGTGGAGCAAGCCATTGACCGTGCCGGAGCCAAGAGCGGAAACAAGGGCTTCGACGCCGCCATGACGGCCGTGGAGATGGCGAACCTCCTGCGCAAATTGCGCGGCAAGTAGTTACCCAATGCCATCCCGCCACCGTTCGCGACAACGCGCATTACAGATTCTCTTCCAGTGGGATTTGCGCAAACTGTCCGCATGGGACGCGGTGGACAATTTTTACGATTCCCTGCATTCGAGCGAGCACGAACAGGACGATGATGCGGAAGTCCGGCCGCCGCGCGATGAATTCATGGAGACGCTGGTGCGGGGAACGGCGGCGGAATCGGAGGCGATCGACCGGAAGATCACGGCGCACTCGGCCCATTGGCGGATGGAGCGCATGCCGGCGGTGGACCGGAACATTCTGCGGATGGCCGTGTACGAGATGATGCACCAGGGCACGCCCGCGGCGGTTGTGATTGATGAAGCGTTGGAACTGGCGCGCAAATTTTCGGGCGAGGAGTCCGTCGCCTTCATCAACGGCGTGCTGGACGCGGTGCGCAAGGATCTGGGCCACGAGCGGAATACAGCGAGCGGCGCCACGGGCTAGTGGCGATCAATATTCAAAGTTGTACGGCAAGGGCGGTTTGGGCGCAAAGCGCAAATGGATTTTGCGAATGGCGTCCTGCTGGGGTGTT
>CALFYN010000350.1 GCA_937952345.1 uncultured Acidobacteriota bacterium | reverse complement strand
CATCTGGGGCTGCAGCCGCAATCCATACATCAGTACGGCGGCTACAAGGTGCAGGGCCGCGACGAAGCGACCGCCGGGCGCATTGCCAGCGACGCAAAGCGGCTGGAAGAGCTTGGCGCGTTTGCCATCGTGCTGGAATGTGTCCCGGCGACGCTGGCCGCGCGGATCTCCGCTTCTCTGCGCATCCCAACCATCGGCATCGGCGCGGGTGCGGGATGCGACGGGCAGATTCTGGTGCTGCAGGATCTGCTGGGACTGAACATCGATTTCCAGCCGAAATTCGTGCGCCATTTCGGTAACGGCGGGCAGTTGGTGAAGCAGGCGATTGCGGCCTATGACGCGGCGGTGAAGGACGGATCGTTCCCGTCCGATCGGGAGAGCTACTCATGATGCAGGTATGGAATTCCATCGCCGCCTGGCAACAGCGGCGCGCTTCCATGGGGAACGCAACCATCGGAGTGGTCCCGACCATGGGTGCGCTGCATCAGGGGCACACGTCGCTGGTGGAGCGCTGCCGCGCGGAAAACGACATCGCCGTCGTCACGATTTTCATCAATCCCACACAGTTCAACGATCCGAAAGATCTGGATCGCTACCCGCGCACCTACGAACAGGATCTGGAGATCCTGCGCCACTGCCTGGTGGATGACGTGCTCGCTCCGTCCGCATCGGAGATGTACCCGCACGGCTACCGCTATCGCATCGAACCTCGGGAGACAGCGGCAATCATGGAGGCGGCGCACCGGCCCGGCTTTCTGGAAGGTGTGATGACGGTAGTGATGAAGCTGCTGAATCTGGTGCGTGCGCATCGCGCTTACTTCGGCGAGAAGGATTTTCAGCAGCTACGCACGGTAAGGGAAATGGTGGAGGAGTTTTTCGTGCCGACGGAGATTGTTCCCTGCCCCACCATTCGCACGGCGGCGGGATTGGCGGAAAGCTCGCGCAACCGGCTGCTTTCCGCACAAGCACTGGAAGTGGCTCCGGCGCTGTTCCGCATCCTCTCCACGGCGCGATCCGCGGCGGATGCCCGAGCGCAACTGGAGGCCGCGGGCTTACAGCCGGAATATGTCGAAGAGCATTGGGGACGCCGCCTTGCCGCGGTGTATCTGGAAGGCGTGCGCCTCATCGACAACGTGGCGCTGCCGGAGTAACGCCATGCTGCTCTGTCTCGATGTCGGCAACACACAGATCTACGGCGGAGTGTTCGCCCAGGACGAACTGCGTGCCACGTTCCGCCGCACTTCCAACATTCGCGCGTCTTCGGATGAATTCGGCATCTTCTTCCGTACGGTACTGCGGGAGAACAACGTCGCACTGGAGACCATTCGCATGGCCGCCATCTGCTCGGTAGTGCCGGATGTGGTGCACTCCCTGCGCAACTGCTTCCGCAAATATTTCAGCTTCGATCCGTTTCTGCTGCAGCCGGGATCGAAGACGGGAGTCAAGCTTCGATACCGCAATCCGCTCGAGGTGGGCGCGGACAAAATCGCCAATGCAATGGGGGCATTGGAGCGCTTCCCCGGCCGCAATCTGCTGATCATCGACTTCGGCACCGCCACCACGCTATGCGCGGTCTCGAAAGACAAAGAGTATCTGGGCGGCATCATTACGCCGGGAATCCATACATCGATGGCCGCACTCGAATCGAATACGGCGCGGCTGCCCGTGGTGGAGATTGTAAAACCGGCCGAAGTATTGGGGCGGTCCACGATTGAGAGTATTCAATCGGGCCTCTATTACGGCACGCTGGGTACGGTGCGCACCCTGGTCAGCGCGGTCACCGAAGAGCATTTTTCCAGCGACCCGCCGCTGATTATCGGCACGGGCGGTTTCGGCAGGCTGTTCGAGGAAGCGCGTCTCTTTGACGCCTTCGTGCCTGAGCTTTCGCTGATGGGGCTGCGGCGCGCCATGGAGTTGTCGCAACAGGCGAACCGGAAGCCGGCTCAAGGGCAGGCCTGAACCTGCGTCGCCCCGGCCGATCGATTTATCCCTGCCGCGTTCCTGATTTCAGCAGCAGTGACAGACTCCATTGCCAGGATCAGTGCTGCTGCAAGAACCTATGGCAACCGGGGTCAACATCCACTGCTTTCGCACTACAATGGAAGTTCCCGTATGTACGAAACCGCAGATGTTGTTGTCATTGGCGGCGGCCCCGCCGGCTCCACCGCATCCACGTTAATCGCGAAACGCGGCCACAAGGTCACGCTATTTGAACGGGAAAAATTCCCCCGCTTTCATATCGGGGAATCGCTCATTCCGGAGACCTATTGGGTGCTGGAGCGGCTGGGGATGTTGGACAAAATGCGCAACAGCCACTTCATCAAGAAGTACAGCGTGCAGTTTGTCAGCGCCAGCGGAAAGCTATCGGCGCCGTTTTATTTCTGGGACAACAAGCCGCATGAATGCTCGCAAACGTGGCAGGTGGTGCGCAGCGAATTCGATCAAATGATGCTGAACAACGCCCGCGAACACGGGGTGCAGGCGCATGAAGGCGTCCATGTGCAGGATGTGCTCTTCGAAGATGGCCGCGCCGTTGGCGTGCGCGTGCGTGAGGCGGACGGATCTACCCATGAGGTGCGCGCCAAAGTGGTGGTGGACGCGAGTGGGCAGAGCGGCATCCTGCAGCACAAGTTCAAGCTGCGCGTGTGGGATCCCATCCTCAACAAAGGCGCGATTTGGACGTATTGGGAAGGCGCATACCGTGATCAGGGCAAGGATGAAGGCGCCACCATCGTTCTGCAGACCGCGAACAAAAAGGGGTGGTTCTGGTATATCCCGCTGCACGATAACCGCGTCAGTGTGGGCGTGGTGGCTCCCTTCGATTACCTGTTCAAGGGCCGCAACAATCACGAGCTGACCTACGAGGAAGAGGTGGCGGCCAGCCCCGCCATGCAACAGCGCGTCGCCAATGCGAAACGTGTTACCGGCTACTTCGCCACGCGTGACTATTCCTACCGCGCCACGCAAGTTGCCGGCGAGGGATGGGTGATGGTGGGCGATGCGTTCGGGTTCCTGGACCCGCTTTATTCTTCCGGTGTTCTGCTGGCGTTGAAATCGGGCGAACTGGCCGCCGATGCCATTTGCGAGGGCTTCGAGAAGAACGACCTGTCCGCGGCGCAGCTCGGCAAATGGGGCGATGGGTTCAACCAGGGCGTGGACCGCATGCGGCGGCTGGTCTGCGAATATTACGCCGGCTTCAATTTCGGTAAATTCATCCGGAATTATCCGCATTTGCGTGGGACAGTTACGGATCTGCTCATCGGAGACCTGTTCACCGACCGCGTGGATTGCGTATGGGAGCCGCTCGAATCGCTATACGCGGAGGGGGCCGCAAAGCCGCCCTCCTGGAAAGAGCCGGGCGTACAGGATGCCCCGCAGCGACAGAATGAGCTGATTCTGCCGGAAGGGGCGCGTCCCTAAGCTACAGCAGTTTCACGCCGTATTTCTTCAGCGCCGGATCTCCGGACAGTATCGGCATTTTTTCCGCGCGCGCTTGCGCCACCAGCATGCGGTCAAAGGGATCGCGGTGCAGAGGCGGCAGTTTCTCCAGCTCCGCCAGATGGGCGGCGTGAATCCCCAGGCTGAGGATGCGGTTTTTATCGGCCTGCTTGTGGATATATGGCGCGGCGGGCTGCGGTAACGGCAACTTCCCGATTCCCACCTTGATCAGCATCTCCCAGACGCTGGCCAGACTGAGATACAGTTCGTTGTCTCCATCCAGAAAGGCAGCCCGTTGCGCCTTTGTGAGCCGCGCGTCATCCGTGATCGCCCACAAGAAGATGTGGGTGTCCAGCAGGATCTTCAACGCTCAAACTCCGACAGGATGCCGTCGGGCAGGGGGGCATTGAAATCGTCCGGAACCACAAAATCGCCTTTCGCCGTCCCCAGTTTGCGGGTCGCGGGAGCGGACTCCACGGGAACCAGTTTCACTAATGGTTTCCCGCTCTTCATGACGATCACTTCCTCGCCCGCCAGAGCCCGATCCAGCAGTCGGCTGAAGTGCGTCTTCGCCTCGTGGACGTTGACCTTCACTTTGACCTGGATTTTGGTATCGGTCTCTATTGTCTTCATAGTCCAATAATAGACTAAGTCTTAGGCATAGTCAACCAAAAACATCTCCGTCTCCCGCAGGAACACATCCAACTGGTCATGATGTACCCAGTGCCCCGCTCCGGCGACCTTCACCATCCGGTAGTTCTTCAGCGTGTCCAGCCGCCCATCCGCTTCCGGATCCTTCGCCCAGCTTTCGAGGCCCCAGAAGAGCAGCACCGGACAGGTGATCTGGCCCAGCACCTGCTTCAGATCTCCAAGATCGTACCCGAAGGGAGGAAAGATGCGCGCGTAGTTATCGAACTTCCAGACCAGGGAGCTGTCAGATAGCCAGTTGGTGCCGTGAAGGGTAAGATGCCGGGCCACGTCTTCGCTGAGGTGCGGATTAGCCTCTTTCATCCGCGCCACTGCATCTTCGAGCGCGGCGTAGCTGCGTGGTTCGCGCTTCTCAGTGGACCGCACAGCTTCAATCCAGGTTCGCATGCGCTCCGATGCCGGCTTGTACACCCGATGTCCTGGCGGCAAGCCCCACCCCTCAATGGAAACGGCTTTCTTGACCCGTTCCGGATACACACCGGCGTAGGTCAGCGTGATGATGCCACCGAGGGAATGGCCCACCAGGTACACCGGCTGCCCAATGATGTCGATCAATGCCGACAGATCGAGCACATGCTCGGCCACCGTGTAGAGGGCGCCGGGAGCGGACGCGCTGTTCCCATGCCCGCGCAAATCGAGGGCGTAGACATGGAAGTGTTCGCGCAGCCGCCGCGCCACCCAATCCCAGTTACGGGCGTGGTCCAAGCCGCCATGCACCAGCACGAGCGAGGGCTTCGTCTCTTGCCCCCAATCCCAGAACTGCAGTTTCAGACGGTGCGAATAGAAGAAGTGCGAGATCGGTTCCATGCTCATTGGTTGGCGGCGTCCATGCCGATGGCGAAGGCGTACTTCGTCATCTCCTCCATGCCGGCGAAGTCCCAATCCGGCTGGTATTCATCCGAAGGCTGATGATAGTGTTTCGCCGAGTGCTCTCGCATCAGCTTCTGGCCTTCCTCCTCCGTGCGCCCGGCGACGCGAGTTCCCATGTGAATGGAGAACGCGGGAACGCCCACTTTGGCGAAGGAGAAATGATCGGAACGGAAGTACGATCCCGCCTCCGGGCGCGGATCGGGTTGAATGGTCATGCGGAAGCGCTGGGTCACGTTCTGCACGATGCTCCAAAACGGAGTCCGGTCGGCCCCGGTGACTACGACATCGGTGACGCGGCCGAACGGATAGAAGGAATCGAGGTTCAGGTTGAGCACCATCTTCTTCACCGGCGCGGTGGGGTGGGCGGCGTAGAACTGCGAACCGCGCAATCCGTTCTCCTCCGCGGTGACGAACAGGAACAGGGCCGCCCGCCGCGGTTTCTGCTCCAAGGCCTGCCAGGCGCGGGCGAGTTCCAGCACCATCGCGCAACCGGTGGCGTTATCCACGGCGCCGTTGTAGATCCCATCTCCCTGTTTGGTGCGGTCGATACCCAGATGATCGTAGTGGGCGCTGTAGACGATGGCTTCATCCGCCCGTTGCGCATCGCCTGAGGCGATCATGCCCACGACGTTTCGTGTCTCCACTTTGCGCACTTTGGCGGGAAACGATCCACGCAGGCGCAGAGGAAGCGGAACGGCCTGGAACCCCTTCGCATCCGCCATCTGGAGCATCTGGGCAGCCGTTTTCCCCTGGCTGGCGAACAGCTCATCGCCTTTCTGCTGTGTGATCCATCCGGCGAAGACGAGCGCCGGTGAGCCGTTCGCCAAAGCCACCTGCATATCCTCACGCCCCCAACTGCTGCGCACGACCTCCCATCCGTAACTCGCCGTGGCATTGGTGTGGACAATCAGGCACCCGGCTGCTCCACGCCGGGTGGCTTCTTCATATTTGTAGGTCCAGCGGCCGTAGTAGGTCAGAGCCTTGCCGTCGAAGAATTTGGGATCATCCGATGGCGGCTCGCCGGTGAACAGCACTACGATCTTGCCCTGCACGTCGATGCCTTTGTAATCGTCCCAGCCGAACTCCGGGGCGGTGATGCCGTGACCGACAAATACGGCTTCGGCCTCGAGCGAGGCGTTTGGTTTCTGCTGCTGGGTCATGCCGACGAAGTCTTCCAGCCAGCGGAATCCGAGCAGTTTGCCTTGCATGGCGCCGGACAATGAGGCGGACGGCATCGGCTCGACGCCCACCAGCGGAACCCGCTGGTAATAGGTTCCGTTCTCACCGGCAGGCTTCACTCCGAGCGCCTCGAGTTGGGTGGCCAGGTACTCGGCGGCGAGTTCGCCTCCACGAACGCCGACTCCACGTCCCTCCAGCAGATCGCTCGACAGGAACTTGACGTGGGCGCGAATACGCGTTCCCAGGATGTCCTGCCCCCAGACGGGCAGCACCGACAAACATAGGAGAAAAAGCCTCATGGGTTGATTATCCGCGATCACAAGACCATACGCTGACCGGATCGGCACGACCCCTAAACTTTCCATTGCTTTGTGACGATTTCGTTACATAATGGTGTACATGAGGTTACTTCTGCTGGTGACACTGACGGTGTCCATCACCCCGGCAGCGGAACTGTGCATCCGGAATGAAGCCGGCCTGGATGCGCAAACCCTCATGCTGACGATGCACCACATTCGCGGTCATCAGGAGCTCTTGGGCGTCGATATGGCCCAAGGCTGCTCCGCGTCTTCCATCCGGCTGACCTTCCGCACCGTACCGCAAGCTCCGCATCCGCAGGACGCCTTGGGGGCCACTCGGGTCACAGCCGGTAGAGTGCAACCGGAAATTCTGATCTTTGCCAAGAGCATTCTGCAAATGTTGCAGGGTGCTTCCGCTGAGTGTAAGGCAAGGGCACTGGCGAAGGTGGTTGCCCATGAACTTTCTCACTATCTTCGCCAGACGAAGGAACACGGCGATGGGCTGGATAGACGCCAGTTCGACGCCGAATTTCTCACCTCGTTCTAAGCGAATTCATCACTTTTCATCACTTCTATCGATTGCACCCTGATGGATGCGTTGTGATATCGTGATGTACCATGCCGCCCGACGATCGCAAGCTGATTGGCGGCTTCCTTGCCGGTGACCGGGATTGTATCTCCCAGATGGAGAAATGGATCGCCGCCGCGGCAAAACCATTCCGGAGCCGGCTTGGCGATGAATGGGAAGATCTGCGTCAGGACATCCTCACGGAGCTGACCAGACTGTTTGCTGAATCACGATTCCGAGGGGAATCTGCCTTAGTCAGCTATGTATGGCGCATTGCCAACAACGCCTGCCTGAAACGAATCCGGTCCGCCGCGCGATGGGCTCCTGATGTCGGGGATTTGTTGAATCGAACCCGAGATACGCGCAAGACTGCCGCCGAGCAGTTGATGGAGCAGGATCGCATTGAGGCGATCCGCCGGCTCGTCCTGCAGATGCCGCCGGAGTGCACCGACCTTTGGCGGCGGATACTGGCTGGGCAGAGCTACCAATCGATGGCATCGGAATTGGCGATTGCGGAAGGGACGCTACGGGTCAAGGTGCTGCGCTGCCGCCAGAAAGCCATCGCCCTGCGCGAAGGAGAAAAGGGAGGAAACACTGGTAACATCGGTCCTGGCGGCGGACCCAACTAACAGGTGAAGAGAGTTCCATGGATTGCCCGGAAGTCACAGAACGGTTGCCTTGGCTGCTGAACGACACTCTGCCGATGACAGAGCGTGCCGAAGTTCTATCCCACCTGGAGACGTGCGAGCCATGCCGCGAACAGCTTCGGGAAACCGCCGGCGTGCTGGAGGCGCTGGAGCAGCATCCGGCCACGGAGCAATTGGTCGAATATGTATTCGGTACGGAGATGGAAGGGCCGGAGCGTGCTTCGATCATCCGCCACATCGCCGAGTGCCGGCGCTGCCGGGAAGAGGTTGACCTGCTGGCGCGCAGCCACCGGCAGATGCCTTCGAAGCCGTTCTTCACAGCCCGTGTGCTGGCAGTTGCGGCAACGTTGGTGGTGACGGTGTCAATGGGACTTCTGGCCAGATTGTGGCAGGAAGCGCATCAACGCGAGACTGTGCTGGAAGCGAAGGTGCGCACGTTGGAGGAACAGATTGGCCGGCTCGGGCGCCCATCGGCCAGCGGGCAAGTGATCGATCTTCTACCCCTGCGGGCCAGGGAGCGCGCCGGGACGGTGCGGCAGCCACAAGCCACCGTGCCGGGGGCGATCGAAACCACGTTTCTGTTGAACTCCCGATTACCGCGCGACGCTGGTGGCTGCTCCATCCGGCTGCTGTCTGAGGGAAAGGAAGTATGGTCGGTACAGCAAGCCACCCGTGGGGTGAACGGAGAGTTCCTGGTCCGCGTTCCCTCCGGGTTCCTTGCGGCCGGCCCGTACCGCTTGTCGGTGGCATGCGGTGCGTCGACGGAGGAATTCGAGTTCCGAATCCAGTGAGGCTCAGATCTTGCCCGAGAGCACGAAGGGCGCCCAATAGTAAGGATGGGCGAAGGGTCCGGACCGTAGCAGGCTCAACTTCGCTTGCCGTAGCGCCTCGCTCTTCCCTTCTCCGCGGCTCAGCCGCTGATAGAATTCGCCCATCAACGCGGCGGTGGATTCATCGCTCACCGGCCAGAGGCTGACGGCCACGCTGGCCACTCCGGCAAAGTGAAACGCCCTTGTGAAGCCGAGGATTCCTTCGCCTCGCAGCTTGGGTCCAAGTCCAGTACGACACGCCGATAGCACCACCAGGTCGGCGTTCCACCGCTGGCGCAGGATCTCCGATGCACTGAGCAGCGCGTTGTTGGCGAGCAGTAATCCGGAAGTGGCGGAAGAGCCTTCGCCGAGGACGCCGTGGGTGGCAAAGTGAATGCGGCGCGCGCCGGCGAGATGCGCCGATTGCATGACGGCCTGCTTGCTGGCTTGTGCTCCCGGAAACACCAAGGCGCGGCCTGACGGGAAGACCGAGGAGATCGTACGCAACTCATCCGCGGCGGCGGGCAGGTCGCCGGCGGGGTCGCCATAGGCCACCAGATCCAGGCCCTTCGACGCAGCGTCGGCACGGCGTTGCAATGTAGCAAAGGCGGTGGCGGAGGGAGCATAGCTCACGTTCCAACGCTCCAGCAGATAGGGCAGGCTGTGGTAGGCCAACTGCTTCGGGGTTTCCGTCAACAGCGCTTCAAAAGGCAAGTAGTGCAATGGGCCGTCGGCAACGATCGCCAGCCGCTTCTTGCCGGTGAGCGAAGGCAACGCGGGTCCGATGCAGGCGCGAAAGAGATCGAATGCGGTTTGCACATATCGGCCCAATGTGGCTCGTGAGGGCTGGGCGAGAAGATCGCGGAGGAGCCGCACATCGGCTTCGAGCACACCGGCCCTGGACATGGGGCGCGCGGCGATGCCTTCCCGCGTCAGGATGAACAGCCAGGAGCGTTCCTCGCCGAAGTGGTAGGAGAGCAGCGCGGTGTCGGGGCGCATGTCATGCGGGGATGCAGGCGTCGGCGCTTCCGCCTGCTGATTATTCTTCGCCAGCATGTCGGCGAGGCTGCGTGCGCGGAAACGCTGCAGCACGGCGAACGCGCCCGCGGTGTCCTTGTTCTCCAGGAGCAGGTCGATGGCGAGATCGTAGGATGCCGCGCGTGAAGCGAGGAATGTGGCACGGAGGGTTTTGTCGTCGACACGGATGCGCGAATGTTCGATGATTTCGAGCGCCGCAAGCGCCTGCTCGCGGGCCTCGATGGCTTTGCCTTGCTTGCGCGCGAGCCGTGCCAGAGCGGTTTGAGAATAGGCTTTGGCTACGCCATCGGGGAGTCCCTCGGCGAGGTTGGCGGCATCCTTCAGATTCTCCGCCGCTTCTTCCAATCGGCCTTGCCGTAACGCCAGCAACCCAAGCCGGGTAAGCAGCCGGCTCGATCCATCGCGATTCCCATGCGCCCGCATCGGCGCGAGCGCCTCCTGAAAATGCGATTCGGCGCGGGAAATGCGGCCGAGCGCTTCTTCCGAAGCACCGGCCAGCGCCTGCGTGTTGACGTGCAGCCAACCTAGTCCGGCAGCACTGCCAACCTCCATGGCTTTGTTGAAGTGGGCCAGCGCTTCGGCGTGCTTGCCCTGTCCCGCCACCGATTCGCCGAGGTTCGTCAAGGTGTGCACTTCGGCGGTCTTGTCGAGATGGGCTCGGTGCATCGGCAACGCCTGTGTCGCATAACGGATGGCCTGTTCGTAGTCGCCGAGATTCAGATAGAAGTCGCTGATCTGCACGAGTGTGACGGCTTCGTTGTAGCGGTCGCCAGACTCGCGGAAGCCGGTGAGCACCAGTTGATAGGTTTCGATGGCCGTTTGCAGATTGCCGGCCATCGCATGAGCAATGGCAAGGTTGCGCCGTACTTCGCGCTCGCGCGCCTGATCGCCTTTCTCCTTCCAATGGGCGATGGCCTGGTGGTAATAGTCGAAGGCGGTGGTGAACTCGGAGCGATAGGCGTGTAACAGCGCTGCCTGATTCATGGCATACACCTCGCCGCCGCGGTCGCCACGTGCGCGGTAGACGCGCATGGCATCGCTCAGCGACAGCAGCGCAGCGTCGGTTGCCCCGAGCGCGGAATGCACGAGGGATTCGGCGAGGAGGCAGCGCGCCTCGAGCCACGTATCCGCAATGGAAGCCGCCTTTTCGCGGGCGCTGCGATACAACTCGATCGCCTTGGCCCGGCTCTGGCTGGTAGCGCGTTCGGCTTCGCGATAGCCTTCGGTGAGCACGCCGATGGCTTCCATGCGGGCTGTGTCATCGGGCCGCGAAGGCCGCCATGTGTTCACCGTCAGAAGGTAGCGCTGCACGGTTGGCGCGGATGTGCGAACCTTCAGACGGTGCGTTCCGGATTCTTGCACGATGGCGGCCGCCGTTCGCCCCGCGGGCCCGAGTGCGCGGCCCGTGGCATCGGTCAGTTCCACCGACATTCGGATTCCGTTCACCTGGGCATGAAAGAACTGGCCGGCGGTGAGTTGGATTTCATGAATCGCTGCATTCGCACTGGAGATGCGGCCTTCCACCGTATCGCCCGCCTTGCTCAACGCCGCGGAAGCCGGCGTACACAGCGGCAATGTGATGAGCAAGGCGGCGATGAAGCGAGGAATCCGCACGGGAGGACATTATCCTATTTCTGCGCGATCAACTCCACGCGGCGGTTCTTCGCGCGGCCTTCGCCGGACGTGTTTGGCGCCACGGGCGCGGCCTGTCCGGCTCCACGGGAACGCAGGCGATTGACGGAGATCTTGAACGAACTCACCAGTTCTCCCACGACCGACTTCGCCCGTGCCGCCGAGAGCAGCAGGTTGCCTTGCTCCGTGCCGGTATCGTCCGTATGGCCGACGATATCGAGGTTGAGATCGGGCTTGTTCATCAACAGCTTGGCAATCTCGGCGACGGTGCTCTGCGATTCCGGCCGGATGGTGGCCTGGCCGGTATCGAACAGGATAGAGTTCAGAGAGATGCGCCCATCCCGTCCGATTGCCTCTTCCATGGCCTTGGCGTCAACGAATACCAGGCCGGTATCCATGGGCTTCGATTCCACGATGTGTATCCAATGGATCTGCGAACTCACGGCAAGGGCGACATGCGTTTCGCGCCCCGCGTGCACGAATCGCGCTACAAGGCCGCGGAATCCCTGGTTGCCCATGTTGGTGAGCTTCTGCTCCCTGTAGAGGGGCCAACTGGAGCATTGCGCCGGCTCACAGGTGAAGAGAACTTTCGCGCCTGCCTGCTGAAACGCTGCCTCGTAGTTGCGGAAGATCTCCAGCAGGGAGCGGCCGGTGGGATTGCGGTATTGAATGCGAGTGACGCGGCCCTCGAGTTTCAGCCGCTCCTCGTGCGCGGCTAATTTGATTGCCATGGGGTACTCATCGAATTCCACCTGGCGGTGCGTGAGGATGCGCGAGCCGGCATAGGAAGTGACCGCTGGATGGTCGGTCTCATTCTGCGCCATCGCGGAGCAGACAAGTAGGGAGAGAAGTGCGATTTTCATGATCAGCTCCTATTGGCAGCGGCACCGCTGCGAAGACACCTGCGGCATGAGGAACATCGACTTGCCGTGCTTCTTCTTGTGGCCGGGATCGGGAGGCGGCACCGGATCGCCGGGGTTGCGGTCGGCGAGACAGCGCAGTTTCTTGCCGTCTTTGATGGGGCATTCGCCAGTGCAGCGGTTGTTCACAATGCGGCAGCGTTGATCCTGCCAATAGGCGACAGTGAGGCGATCGCGGTCCGATTCGCCTTCGGATCGCAGACGGTCGATGAGGGCGCGGATATCGCTCTCCACCGGGCGGAAGACGATCGCGGTTTTGGGCGCGATTTCGACGGAGGCGACGAAGGCCGTGTCCATCGGCAGCCGGTTACCTTTGGGATCAAGGAGCTTCGAATACATGGGCGCGCAGTTGTTGGACGCGCCGAGCAGCAGAGTGCCTGCCGCAGCGCAGGCGAGTAAGCGGAGTGTGGCGTACATGACGGGTTAGGGATTGCGCCCGGCCCGAAGTTACATCCGCCGCGAAGCTTTTTAGAATCCCACGTACTGTACTTCCTCTTCGGGCTCGAATCCGAATCGCTCGAACACCCTGGATTTCAGTTCCCGAATCACCGTGCGGAGTTCGGCTGCTGTTCCGCCGCCTTCGTTGTAGATGAGATTGGCGTGGTAGGTGGCCACGACGATGCCGCCGAGCCGAGTTCCTTTGGCCCCCACTTGTTCGAGGAACCATGCCGATGGCACTTTGCCTTCGCGCACGACGGAGGCGGGCACTTGGGCCTTCACAGATTCGCTCAGTTGATCCCAGAGCAGGTTCTTGAAGATGCTGCCGGCGCACTTCATGGTGGGCGGATACTTGGCGTTGCGTGTATCCAGAATGCGAGTGGCTTCGGCTTCGAGGGCCGCCTGGTCACCGGGCGGCAGTTGCAGGACGGCGGGGAGGGTGATCCAATCCTTGTGCCGTTTGAAGGGGCTTTTGCGGGAGGGGAACTCGCAACCGGAGCGATCGGTGCTGCGCACGTGCGCGCCGTCGAAGTAGCGCACTTCGCGCACGAACTCCGCGATGGAATGCCCGTAGGCTCCGGCATTGCCGTAGAGGGCCGCGCCTACCCAACCGGGAATGCCGGTCATGGTGTGGAGTCCGGCGAGCCCCATGCGGATGCTGCAATTCACGAGATCCTGGAGCACGGCTCCCGCCTGCACGTCGATCGTAGTGCCTTCTCCGCGAAGGGTATTCCCCGTGTAGCGAAGGATGACTCCGCGATAGCCTTCATCGCTGACGATGAGGTTGGTGCCGGCGCCGAGCACGAGGAACGGAATTCCGCTTGCCCGCACGGTCTGCAACGCCTGCAAGAATCGCGTCTCATCGCTGGTTTCGATGAAGAAATCGGCCGGGCCACCAATGCCGAACCGCGTATACTGGCTCAAAGGAACACCGCGCTGGACGTCCACGCCGTGTAGCGCTTCCAGCGCCGGATGAAGGGTCATTTCTTCGATTATAGGAGGGTTCCGCCTGTGGCAGGCTTTTCCGGCTTCCCTGAGGAAGGGATGCAGTTTCTACGCGGGTTGAAGAAGAACAACAAGAGAGAGTGGTTTCAGCCGCGCAAGCAGGTTTTCGACGAATGCGTCAAGGCCCCGATGGAGCAATTAGTGGAGGCCGTGAATGCGAAACTGCTGGGCTTTGCGCCGCACTACATCACGGAACCGAAGAAGGCGGTGTACCGGATCTACCGGGATACCCGGTTCAGCAACGATAAGACGCCGTACAAGACGCATATTGCGGCTTCACTCACGCGCACAGGGATGCAGCGCCACATCAGCGCGGGCTTTTACTTTTCGGTCTCGCCGGAGCAGATCGAGGTAGCGGCGGGAGTGTACATGCCGGGAGCCGAGCAGTTGCGATTATTGCGTGCACATATCGCAGAGCACCACGAGGAGTTGGAGCACATTTTGCGGAACGCGACGCTGCGCAGGCTGATGGGCGGCCTGTGGGGCGAGACGTTCACGCGCATGCCGAAGGGCTATCCCGCTGATCATCCGGCCGGGGATTTGCTGCGCGCCAAGCATTGGGTGCTGTACGATACCGAACGCGTGGATCCGAAGCTGGCTACTACAACCAAACTGCTACCGGAATTCGTGAAGCGATTTCAGGCGATGACGCCGTTTGTGGAGTTTCTAAACCGGCCGCTTGCGGGCAAGCGCACGGTGGACCCGTTAGTGGTAGGATTGCGGTAAGGATTTAGGAAGGACGCCTCTTCGAGAGGTTGGTGTGTTGGGGAAAGGGTTGTCTCGAAGAGGCGTTTCTCGTTGTTGTTATATATACGGACGAGAACGCGTTTGGTTTTGTTCCGATCGCATTCAAATTTACAAACGCCCGATATTGGGATTTTTTCCACATGCCGATGCAGACACGTATGAAACGGAAGATGACCATTCATC
>CALFYN010000349.1 GCA_937952345.1 uncultured Acidobacteriota bacterium | reverse complement strand
CGTGGAAGATGCGAATCCCTTTGCGGAACTCCGCCACCGGAATCCGTTCCTCGTCGCTGTGCATCGTGGCTACCGTTGCCGCATCCAGCACCATCGGCGTGAATCCGTATGCCGTCACCCCCTTCTTGCGCAGCTTCACCGAATCGGTCCCGAACGGAATCAGGATCGGAGTCACCACCGCCTCCGGATGATACTTCAGAATCGCAGTCCGCAGAGCGCTGAACAGCGGCGATTCCATGCGGCTGATCCCAGGATCGTTCGGATCCACAATCCGCTCAATCGTCACCCGCGGATCATTCACCCGCGCCTTCATCTCGCTTACAAACTCCTCGGCATTCACCCCCGGCAGCAGCCTGCAATCAAGTGTCGCCTCCGACGATGACGGAATCACGTTCACCTTCACCGGCGATCCCACTCCCGCCGTCAGCGTCGTCAGCGAAATCGTGTTCTTCTGAATCGCGCTCGTGAATTTGTTCTGCGCAATCGCACCTCGCAGATTCCGCCGCATCGCTTCCACCGCCTCATTCGTACGCCCGCCTTCCGGCAACGCAAGCGCCTTGCCGATCGCATCCAGCAGAATCATGTTCGCGTTCTCCGCGATCGGCTGCGACCCGTGCGCCGCAATCCCCTTGGCCCGCATGCGCAGCCACAGCACCTGCTTCTCACCCACCGCCACACCAAACACCAGCTTTCCCGGCGAAAACAGATCACGGCTCCCGAAGCCGCCTTCGTCCAGCACATACTCGGCCTCGATCTCCGGCCAGTGCTCGCGAATCATCGCCTCCACGCCATCCGGACCGCTCGTCTCCTCATCCGGAGTCACCAGCATCACGATATCCCGCGCCGGCACAATCCCCATCTGCTGCAGCGTCAACATCGCGAACAAGTGGATCGTCCCCGTGCCCTTCATGTCCATCGCCCCGCGCCCCCAGATGAAGCCGTCCTTGATAATCCCCCCAAACGGATCCACACTCCAAGCCTTCGCGTCCACCGGAACAACATCGAAATGATTCAGCAACAGCAGCGGCTTCTTCGTGCGGTCACGCCCCGGCAATCGCACAATCAGATTCGTCTTCCCTTCCGGCGTGGTCTGATACACCTTGGGAGCCAGTCCGTTCTTCTCCAACTCCGCGCGAAACAGTGCCGCCGCCTCCCGCGTATCGGCCGGCGGATTGATGGAACGGATACGGATATACTTCTGCAAAAACTCCACCGCGCGCGTCTCCACGGCGTTCCAATCCGGCTCCGCGCCCAGCAGCGCAGTCCCCAACAAAGCCAGCCACAAATGTTTCATTTCTCCTGCTCCGGCACGTTCCGTAATTCCACGCGCAAACCCGCCATCCGGTATGCCTCCAGCAACGCCCCCGCCGCCGGACCGTACACCGGAGGCCCCACGTGGCAGCCATCCTCCAGTTCCACCAGTGCCCGGAACCGCTCCCGCAGCAAATCGGACCGGAACACGCCGCCAATATAGGCCACCGCGATATCGTCGCCCGGCGTAAACAACCGCTGCCGCACCGCCGCCGTATACATCGCCAGTTGCCGCGCCGCCTGCTGCAGCAACTCCTGCGCCACCGCATCGCCTTCCTGCGCCGCCTCATCCACCAGCTTCGAAAACGAGGCGATCCTCGGCCGCGAATACTCATCGGTGTAGAAGCGGTGCAGCAAATCGTTGGCGCTCGCCGCCCCCGTGGCATCCAACAAGCGAGCCCGTAGCGACGTCTCTGGACCCCAGCCTTCCTCCATCCGCAACGCCGCCCGCAGCGCCTGCCGCGTCAAATCGTATCCGCCGCCTTCATCGCCGAACGCAAATCCCCATCCTCCCGCGCGAGCCGTCACTCCCGCCGCATTGCGCCCAAAGCAGAATTGCCCGGTCCCCGCAATCGTGATGATCCCCGGAGCACCCGCCGTCGCGCCACTCAATGCGATCAGCCCGTCGTGCGTCACCAGCATCTCACCCGTGCGCAGCATCTCATGCAACAGCGCTTCTTTATCCGCAGGCCCGCCGCTGAAACCCAAACACGCCGCGCGATATTGCACCGTCGCACCATCCAGCCCCGCCTCCGCCAGCGCCGCGCCCAAACAGGCATCCATCGCGCCCAAAAACTTCTTCCGCCCATCGCCGCTCTTCACGTGATTGCACGGCCCGCCGCGTCCATACCCGATCACATGCCCGAGCTCGTCCCCCACCATCGCCGTCGTCGACGATTGCCCGCCATCGACACCAAGAAAATACATGCTCATTGTTGATTCGCTTCTATCCGGTAGAGCCGCGCCCCGCCGCGTTCCGCCAGCACCTGTATCCCCCACAATCTTGGGTTCGCCAGATAATCCTCCGCGCCGGGATCCTCCGGCATGGCCACAATGTAGTGGATCCCGCGCGCGCGGAATTCCTCCATCGCCGCGCGCCGCAGCCCGCGCATCTTCGTGACATCCGATTCCACCGGTGTTTCGGAAAGCAAACGCCAGTGCCCCTTCTCCGTCTGCCCGTACAATACAAAGCCCGCCTGATACTGATCTTTCGTCTGTTCCAGCACTACCGCATCCACCGGCCGCTCCGCTCCCAAGTCCACCTCCAGGAAGAAGCCCGGACGAATCGCCTGCCACGATCGCCACCGCGTCACGGGAGAATTGTCGAACGCCAGCACGGCATCGCTATGCTTCGGCCACGCGCGCACGCGCCAATCCGGCTCACGCCGCACCTCCTTGCCCATGTGCATCACACGGAACTCCGAAACGCTGCATTGATCCGTCCCCGTCTTGGTCTGGTACACCCGCAGCCGCCGCAATGGGGTCTCCGCGAAACGGTACTCCGCCCGATGCGTTGGCGCCACTTCATCAAAGAGCGCAGCCCAAAGAATCTCTCCCAGCACATTGTTCGACGCACTCTTGTACGCCGTCAGTATCTCCCGCCGCGTGTAGGCTTCCGCCAGCGTGCCGAACGTGAATACCTTCCCTCCCGGCGGCACGAAATCCTCCACCATGCGCGCAATGACATAGCTCGGGAAGCGCTCCGTCAGGTACTTTTCCTCCGCTGTCAGCCGCAGCGCCGCCGCAACCGGAATCCGATCCAGCCGCCACGCATACGGCGAGCAGTATTTCTTCAGCACATGCGGCCACGAAAGCGCCGCGTGCAACATCACCAGCATCGGCAACACATACCGTGTGCGCACCACGGCCAGAGCCATCGCCAGCGACACAAACGGCAGCGCCGGCAACAGAAACCGCGTCCCGATATTGTTGAAATACGGCAGCACGAACACCGCCGCCGCCAGCATCAGCCAGCGCCCCTCCGCGAATCGCAACGACAGCAACGCCAGCGGTGCGAGTAGAAACACCGGACCCAGCATCCCCGCGAACATCGCGCCGTGCAGTGTCAGATCCAGCGGAATCTCTCCCAACGTCTTCGGCTCTCCATAATTCCGCATCCGCTGCACATACTCTTCCTCGAACGAAATGTGCACGTACTCATTGGGAAACCACTTGTTGAAAAACGGCGACAGCGGGTTATCCACGATGATCCAGTTCTTCAGCATCCACGGCAGAATCATCACTGCCGCGCACGCCGCAAACACCACCAGCGGACGCAGCCACCCCCGTTTCGTCCGTACGCACTTCCAGAACACAAACACCGCCACAAACGGAATCACCAGCGCGGCCGTGTACTTCATCGCATAACAGAATCCGCCCAGCAGACCCAACGGAACCAGCAAAGCGTCCTGCCGCTCCGCCATCCAGATGCGCAGTAGACTGTACACGCCGAACAACACCGCCGCCGTCGCCACATCGTTGTACGCCGTCGTCCCCGTCACGCCCACCACCGGCGCGCACAGAAACAGCAAGCCCGCTCCCGCGCCCGCCTCGCCAAATCCAAACCGCCGTGCATGCATCAGCATCAAAAACGGCATCGCCATCGTGAACGCGCAGTGCACCAACGCCGCCGCCGAATGCCGCCCATAGACGAACGCAAACGCATACAGCATCTCCGTCCCTTGCGAAAGGCTCGCGTACATGTCGTTTGTGATGCGCGTGAATCCGTGATCCCGCAAATACCGCGCTACGTAGCCCAAGTGATAGGAACTGCCGTCCGGACTCATCTCCGGAGCCATCGCGTTGCTCCAATACAGCACCCCGTAAGCCACCACCACCACGCGCAGCAGCCATGTCCAACCGCGGCCCACTCGCGGCAGCGATTCCCCCGCCGGCCGCCCGAAGACACCTCGCTTCCAGCCCCACAGCAACACCGCCGCCGCCACCGCTCCGAACACGCCCTTGCGCGCCATATGCGTGCTCATCATCGCGAACACAATCCAGTGCAGGCACGCCGCCCCGCACAGAAGCCCCAGCCAATGCTCCTCTTCGCGGTACAGCTTCACGCGGCAATAGGAAAACAGAATGCGCCCCAACGCGTAGCTGCACGCCAACGTTAGTCCGCAACCCAGCAGGATGTAGAACGCTTGCGGCATCTATTGCCGGAATCCCATCCGGATCAGAAGGAAGCCCAACTTCACCCCATCGATCGGCGACTGGTAGTACTTGTCCACTTGCGCCGTCACCGTCATCGGACCGTCCGTGCGCAACACCCCCTCGGCCACTTCCGTTTCAAAATGTTTCTCGCCCGCCTGATCGTACCGCTGCCGCCCCACCACCTTCCCATCGATCGCAAATTGCATCGTCACCGGCCCGGTTTCCTTCAGCGTATCCTCCGCAATCACAAAATCCGCAATGAACTTCATCCGCGCCGTCTCGCTCAGCGCAAACCGCAGTTCCGCTTTCTCATTCGCCCATCGCCACGACGCACCCGGCTCCCGCGTAATCACCCCGCTCAGGATGTAGTTGTCCACATGCGGAGAATCCATCGAGATGATCGCCCCTACCACCTTCGGCTCCGCATCCGGATTAAAGACGCGCTGCATCGGCAACACGCTCCACTCCGGCTCGGACGAGCAGGCGCACAAAATACAAAACAGGCTTGGCAGCAATCGGCGCACGAAATTGCGAGTATAGCGGATCGAACACGGTACTTTCCTCTATGACCAGCCCGCCGGAAACACTAGACAGTACCTCCAGTCTGTAGCCTATAATGGACGAAAAAGCTCACTCCCCGAGAACTTTTGGACGATCAGTAGATCGAAGTCAGGTGTATTTTTATGTCTCTCGGAAGTGGGTACGCCCGCCTCGCTCTTATACTATTCTGGACCTCGTTGCTCGGCGCACAGCCGTTGCCATCTCTTCTCAAGCCCGCGGATCCGGCGCTCGCCCGCGCCGCGCGCCCGGTCCTGCAGCCACCCGGCCTAACCGTCAGCCGCCAGCGCTTCGTCGAGGTCAATCGCGATGCGCTGCTGGCGCCATCCGACCAGGCCCGCCGCATTCATCTCGATCTCTTCCCCGGCACGGCCTTCGATGTCGACGAAACCCGCGCCTGGTGGAGCAAGGATCAATCCACCTTCCTCTGGACCGGCAAAATCGCCGGCGAGCTACAGGGCGATGCAGTCGTCGCCATCACCGGGGATATCGTCTCCGCCAACATCGTCACCGCGTCCGGCGATTTCTACTGGCTCCGCCAGGCCGATGGCGAATTGCACACCGTGCAGCAGGTGGAGCCCATCGCCGCACCGGAAGAGGACGATGCCGTCGTCCCCCATGGCATCGAGGAATCCGTCCTCGCCGAAAAGCACCTTACCCCCGAACGTCTCGCCACCGAAGAGCGCGGTGCCGCAGCCTCCATTGATGTGCTGGTCGTCTACACCCCCGCCGCCCGCAACGCCGCCGGCGGAACCTCCGCCATCGTCAACAAGATCAATCTCGCCATTGCCGAGATGAACCAGAGCTTCGTCAACAGTTCCGTCCCCATCACCGTCCAGCTTGCCGCCGCCGTCGAAGTCAACTACACCGAGGCCGCGGACATCTCCGACGATCTCGACAATCTCCGCGGAACCGCCGATGGCTTCATGGACAACGTGCACGCGCTCCGCAATCAATACGGCGGGGATCTCGTTGCCCTGCTCATTCAGCGCGCCTCCAGCGGCACCGTCGGGCAGGGCTTCATCATGCAAGCCGTCGGTTCTTATTTCGCCAGTTGGGCGTTCAGCGTCACCGAACAAGCCTACGCCACGGGCCCCAACTACACCCTCGCCCACGAACTCGGCCACAACCTCGGCTGCGCCCACGATCGCGCCAACTCGAGCACCGGCGGCGCCTACAGCTACTCCTACGGCTATCAGGGGCCCACCTTCCGCAGCATCATGGCCTACTCCTGCTCCAACCGCAGTTGCCCGCGCATCAACTACTGGTCGAACCCCGCCGTCAACTACCTCGGCGTTCCCACCGGCATCGCCAGCAATCTCTCCAACTCCGCCGACAACGCCCAGAGCCTCAACAATACAGGCTCCGTAGCCGCCGCCTTCCGTGCCGCCTCCTCAGGCTGCACTTATTCGCTCAATCCCACCAGCGCCACCACATCGGCCAACGGAGAATCGACTATTTTCAACGTCACCACAAACTCCGGTTGCGCCTGGACGGCCACCTCCAACAATTCCTGGATTCTCGTCACCGGAGGCGCCAACAGCACCAGCAGCGGCTCCGTGAGTTACTACGTCCAACCCAACACCGGCGTGGCGCGCACGGGCACCATTACCGCCGCCGGGCTGACGTTCACCATCAACCAAAACGCCGGAACGTGTTCCTACTCTCTCAACCCCACCAGCGCCAGTTTCAATTCCAACAGCAGCACTGGCTCGGTCTCCGTCACCGCCGGCACAGGCTGCAACTGGACGGCTTCCTCCAACAGTTCCTGGATTCAGATCACCGCGGGTCTCAGCGGCTCCGGCAACGGCAGCGTCGCCTACATCGTCAGCACGAACACCGGCGCGGCGCGCAACGGATCTCTCACCATCGCCGGCCAGAACTTCCCCATTTCGCAGAACGCCGCGCCCGGCGCCACCATCACCATCACTTCGAATCCGGTGGGCTTGGGCCTTCAGGTCGACGGCGTTACCATCGTCACGCCGCAGTCTTTTTCTTGGAACCCCGGCTCCTCGCACACCGTGAGCGCCGCCACGCAAGGCACTGGCACACGCTACGCCTTCCTCACCTGGAGCGATGGCGGCGCAGCCTCGCACACCATCACCACTCCAGCATCCGCCACGACCTACACCGCGGCGTTCCAGACGCAATACCTACTCACCCGATCGCTTTCGCCCGCCAACGGCGGCAGCACCTCCATATCTCCGGGTTCGGCGGACGGCTACTACAACGCCGGCGCCGGGGTGTCCGTCACCGCCACACCCGCCGCGGGCTTCCTCTTCTCGAACTGGAGCGGCGCCGCATCCACCGCATCCAACCCCGTCAGCATCACGATGAACGGGCAAAAAACAATCACCGCCAATTTTGTTTCGCAAACCGGAATCACCGTAACCTCGAATCCATCTGGCCGCACGGTCATCGTCGACGGCGTGACCTACACCGCTCCCGCATCCTTCCAATGGACCACCGGTAGCCTGCACCTCATCGAAGCGCCGTCACCGCAACAGGCCTCCGGCATTCAATACACATTCTCCAGTTGGAGCGATGGCGGCTCGCCCTCGCACGCCATCACCGCAAGCCCCGCCACATCCACCTACACCGCCAATTTCAACGCCACCGCCCTGTGCAGCTTCGCGCTCTCGCAAACCTCCGCCTCCGTGCTCGCCGCCGGCGATTTGCGCCAGATCCATCTCGCCACCACCACGGCTTGCTCCTGGAGCGCTGCCTCCAACGCCAACTGGATCACCATCCTCAGCGGAGCATCGGGCGCCGGCAACGGCAGCATCCGCTTCAGCGTTGCCGAAAACACGGGCACGGCGCGCACGGGCGCCATTACCATCGCCGGCATCACCTTCACCGTCTCGCAATCCGCCGCTTCGTGCAGCTACACCCTTTCCGGCCCGCTCACCGCGCTTCCCTCCGCGGCAACCACCTTCCCCGTCGCCATTTCCACGCAGCCGGGATGCCAGTGGAGCGCCTCTGCCTATCCTTCCTACCTTTCGGCCGCACCATCATCCGGCTCCGGTTCCGGCGCCATTAACGTCACACTCGCCGCCAATCCCAACCCCGCCGCGCGCCTCGGCGTCGTCACCGTCGGCGGGCAGCATCTCCAGATCCTGCAGCAGGGTTCACTCACCGCGTCCCTGTTCACCGACGTCTCATCCAGCTATCTGTTCGTCGATTACATCAACCTGCTCAAACTGAATGGCATCTCTCCCGGCTGCAACGCCACCGGCTATTGCCCCGAAGAGCCGATGCTGCGCACGGAAATGGCTGCGTTCATCATTCGCGCCCTCTTCGGCGAAAGCTTCAGCTACTCAACAACGCCGTTCTTCACCGACGTCCCCGTGTCCCATCCCTATTTCAAATACATCCAGAAAATGCGCGACCAGGGAATCACCATCGGCTGCACCGAAACCGCCTACTGCCCCGATGGCCAGGTCTCGCGCGGCCAGATGGCCGCCTTCCTCATCCGCGCCCGCCTCAGCGTGACGCAAGGCACTCCCTTCCCACACGCCCCCGCGGCCTACTTCACCGATGTGCCGTCCTCCCATCTCTTCTTCCCCTTCGTCCAGAAGATGAAAGAAATCGGCATCACCAGTGGCTGCACCGCCGCCAGTTTTTGTCCCGAAAACCTCGTCACCCGCGGCCAGATGTCCGTCTTCGTCAATCGCGCATTCCTCTACTAAAGCTGCACCGCGCGGGTGTAGAATGAGAGCGATTCGAGACAACCATGCGCTTATTTCTATTCCTCATTCCCGCGCTGTTTTCTTACGCCCAGTCCATTCCCAAAGGCTTCCAGCCGCTGTTCCACGGAGATACCCTCCACGGCTGGCACATCAGTGAAGTCAATCACCACGGCAACACCAAAGCCTGGAAGGTCCAGAACGGCGTCGTCACCGTAACCCAGAACCCGCCCGGCAATGGCGGCATCATCCTCACCGACAAAACCTACAAAAACTTCGAAATCTCCCTCGAAGTCAATCCCGATTTCGGCTGCGACGGCGGCCTTTTCCTTCGCTCCACGGAAAAAGGCGAAGCCTACCAGGTGATGCTCGATTTCCTCGAAGGCGGCAACATCGGTGGCATCTACGGTGAGCGCCTCCCCGAAGCCAACAA
>CALFYN010000348.1 GCA_937952345.1 uncultured Acidobacteriota bacterium | reverse complement strand
AAGCAGGGAAAATTGCCCGTCATGGGCCACAACCCCGATGCCATCACCGTCACCGATGCAGTGCGCGCCGGCCAGCGCACCATCGAGCATCTCACCGGCGTCCTCGTCGCCTGCTCCTCGCGCGAAACGGAACTGCGCGGCCACATCGCCAAAGGCGCCATCGGCGTCGATTTCGGGCCCATCGGCGAACCCGGCCGCATCGCCCTCGATTCCTACTCCGAACAAAAAGCCGCAACATTGTTCCGCACCTGGAAAGGCGTCTACATGCTCCCCACGCTCGTCTGGGAAAAGGCATATCTACTCGCGCCATCCACCAGACGCCGTCCCGAAACCGCGGCAATGATGAAGGAACACTTCGCCAAGGGAATGGCCATCGTCAAAGCCATGCACGCCGCTGGCATCCCCTTCGCCGCCGGCACCGATGCCGGAGATGAATTCACCACCCCCGGCCTCGGCCTCCATCACGAATTGGAACTGCTCGTCGAAGCCGGATTGACCCCGCTCCAGGCCCTCCAGTCCGCCACCATCCATCCCGCCGCCATGATGAAACGTCCGCTCCCCGCCACCGATTTCGTCCTCCTCGCCGCCAACCCGCTCCACGATATCCGCAACACACGCCGCATCGAAGCCGTCATCCGCAACGGGCGCATGGTGGCCCGCCCCAATTCCGTGCGCTAGCATAGCGCCTATGAAAACCGTCTGGGACGCCGCCGTCAGGAACGAACTCCTCGCCCGCTTCGCCCGCTTGTCTCCCGATCAGAAACCACGCTGGGGAAAGATGAACGCCGCGCAGATGATCGCCCACTGCACCGATCCCATGCGCGCCGCAATGGGCGAGATGAAGGTCACCGAAAAGTGGACCCCCATGCGCTTCCGCCTCCTTCGCTATCTCGTCATCTACAAACTCCCCTGGCCCAAAGGCGCTCCCACCGCCATCGAGTTCATCCATGAAGGCCCCGAAGACCTCGATACCAACCGCAACCAATTCACCCAAGTCCTCGAACGCTTCGCGGCTCATCAGGGCAAGCCCTTCCGCGATCATGCCGCCTTCGGCACGCTCACCGAACAGGACTGGGGCTGCCTCACATGGCGCCACCTCCATCACCACCTCACCCAATTCGGTGTCTGACTCTCAGCGCCCCATCTCGAGTTGAAAGGGCCACAATTGCCCTGTAATCCGCGTCCGTTTCGGACCCGCCGCCAGTTCCACCAACAGCTTCCCATCGGTTTCCGTGGCCCCTTGCCCCGTGTAGATTTCCCCGTTCGCAACCGCCTCTATCGCCTGCAGCCGCAGCACCGGCGTGCCCCGAGGCGTCGAGTATTCATACGTTCCCGATACCGTGAACAAATCGCTCCCCGGTGAAAACTCGATCGCCCGCGCCTGAAACTTCCCCGATGACTTCGCGTTCCGCACCAGCGCCAGTCCCAACCCGCTCGTCTCGATGCTCGCCTCGCCACCTACCTTGCCACCCCGCCACGCCAGGTTGCGGAACTCCATGTTCCCCGCATACGCAGGCTCCCCCCGCGCCAGCGAAATCCGTATCGCCCCCTTGCCCCGCGCCTCTTCCTTCTGCCAGCGAATCTCCTCCACATCCACCTGCAGTCCGTCCCACAGCACCTGCGCGCTCAGCCGCCCCAGTGGCGTTTCATCCGAACGCAGATCCTCAATCTCCACCTCGGCCTGTACATGCCTGTTCCGCAGCCATTCCGGCGCCGCCTGATTGCGCAACGCCAAACGCCCCAGCAAGCCCCCGCCCCGTTTCAACGATGGCAGAAACACCTGTTCCAACTCCGCAATGCTCGCCTGCTCCATCGTGATCCGCAACCGCTCCGGCCGCGCCTTCGACATCTCCTGCCGGTAACTCGCTGTGAATCCGATCCCCGCAACCGCACCCTCCACCCCGTCCATCTGCACGCGATTCGCCTGTATGCTCACGCGCGCCGTCTCCACCTCAACCGGCTTCGCAAGACCCTGTACAGGAACCCTGGACTTGCGCAATTGAAACGATCCATTCCACGTGGCCGGCTGCTCTCCCGCCTGCGAATACCCGACCGCTCCTTGCCACTCGCCGGACTCCATGCGATCCAGCAGCGGCAGGCTCTCATCGCCCAGCAGCCGCCGGTGCGTTTCCAGAAACTCCTTCACCGGAGTCGGACTCTGCGCCCGCCAGATCAACGAATGCCCCGCCGGACTGTACGCCCCTTCCACCTCCGCCGAATGCCCCGCCCCCAAGTCGATTGCCGTCCGCGCCAGCCGGAACGTCTGCCCGTCGATCGTGAAACGCATTCCTCTGACCGCATACGCCGAATCCCCGCTCTTCACCGCGGCCTCCGGCATTTCCAGCACTCCCTGCAATCCATAATTCCGCGAATACCCCAGCACCCCGCTCAGCTTTCCATCCAGCGCAACCCGCGACGGCAAGCTGATGTTCATGTGCTGGAACAGCTCGCGCAAATCCCCCACCGGCAACTCGCTGAACTCCGCAATCGCTCCCCATGCCGGATTCGCCAGCAGCGAATGCCCCCGCAGCCGAATGCGAAACGGCACTGCCTTCGTCTGGTTGCTCGTCACCAGATCCAGTTCGCCCGCCGGAACGTCCAGCGTGCCCTGGAAATGAATCGGCCAGTTCCCCAAACCCCCGCTCAGCAGTCCGAACCGCTGCACCTCGTCCAGCCGCGCGCTCCCTTCGATGGCCAGGGCATGCAGAGGCCCCTTCACCTTCGCCCGCGTCGCGAAGAACCCGCGCATCCCAGCCCCCGGTCCGCCCAGCAGCGTCACCACTTCCGTCAGTGCACTGCGCTCCAGTTCCAGATCGAAGTCGAGTTCGCTCGCCGCTCCTCGTCCCCAACGATATTGCCCCCGTCCCTCCAGCGTGCCGAACCCCTGCGCGATCCGGTCCGTCCGCGCCGGCTCCGCCGAAAACCGCACATCAATGGCGGAATCGTCCTGCGCCGCGATGTCCACTTCCGCGTTCGTCAGATACACCGGCGATTTCGTGTCCCCAAACCGCAAATTGATGCGCCCGCTTCGCACGCTGATCGACGGAAGCCGCGCAGGCATGTCTCCAGCACGTCGCACCAGGAAAGGCCGCACGTTCCACGAGCCCGTCTCGCGCTTCACCACGTTCACCCGAGGCTCATCCAACAGAATGTGATCCACTTCCCACCGCCCCTGCAGCGCGGCCAGCACACGAATCCGTGCATCCAACACCGCTACGTAGGCGAACGGCTCCATCCCAATCGTGGGATCCTCGTGGATCACCACATTCGCGATGGAAAACCCCGGTCCGTTCCATAAGCTGTAGGTGACCTTCCCCAGGATCTCCACACGCCGGTGCAGCGCGCTCTCCAACGCCTGCTGGATCCTTGCGCGGTGATGATCCGCCTGCAAAAACGGAGCCACCGCGATGGCTGTCATCGCCAGTACAACCGCCCCAAATAGAATTTTCCGTTTCATGCGCGAGAAGCTAACAAGGCTTCATAGGCCTGCCGGTCGTCGATATCGGTGAGGATGCCGCCATCGGAAACATCCACGTAGACGGCTTGCTCCAGGTGCGCGTGGATCACTTCGCTTGCCTTCCCCGTTTCCGGCAATGCGAGAAACTCCTCCGCCAGCCTTCCCCGGCACGCCACCGGATGCCCACGCCTTCCCGCATACCTCGGGATGGCGATCAGCGCTCCTCCGTGCTCTGCCAGTGCCGCCTCCAACTGCACCACCGTCGATGCCGCAATCGCCGGATAGTCCACCGGCGTAAATAGAAACGCATCGCTCTCCGCGGGCATCGCCCGCAAGGCGCATTGCAGCGAACTCAGTTGCCCTCGTTCCGGCGCCGCATTCACCACGAACGTCGCATCCCGGTGCACCCCCGCGCGAATCTCCCGCGCGTGGTAGCCCAGAACCACTATCACCTGCCGGCATACGCTGCCCATCACACCGATCAGCCGGTCCAGAAACGTCTCCCCTTCCCACGACAGCAATGCCTTCGGCGAGCCCATCCGGCTGCTCGCGCCGGCGGCCAGTATGATTCCGCTGCTGTTCACTTGAGAAGGGCTCGCGTCGCTTCGTTCGCAAACAGGGACTTCGACAGCTTGCGCCAATCCGCTTCCGGCCCCCGCCGCACGGCAATCATTTCCGCCACCACCGAAACCGCGATCTCCTCCGGCGTGATGGCCCCGATATCAAACCCCATCGGAGCGAAGATTCTCTCGAAGGCTTCGCGCGGAATGCCTTCTTTCTCCAGTTCCTTGATCACCCCAATCGTCTTCCGTTTGCTCCCGATCATCGCAATGTAGCGTGCATTCGTCGATACAGCCCACCGCAGCACGCGCATATCGTCCCGGTGGCCCCGCGTCACGATGATCAGATACGTGCACTCGTTCACCGTCAGCTTCGGAAACACTTCTTCGTATTCCTCGGCGTACACCTGGTCCGCCTCCGGAAAGCGCTCGCGATTCGCGAAGCTGTCCCGGTTGTCCACAATCACCGTGGCGAACCCCGCCAGATTCGCTACCTTGCTGAGGCTCTTCGAAATGTGCCCCGCGCCGAAAATCACCGCGAAAGGTTGTGGCAACACCGGTTCGACAAACACGTTCAGTTGGCCTCCGCAAATCAGCCCGTTGTCATAGGCAGCGTCCTGCCCCAGGCTGAACGTCAGGTGGCGCGGTTTCTCCGTCTCCATCACTTCGCGTGCGGCGTTCCATACTTCGGCCTCCACGCACCCGCCCCCGATCGTGCCCACCATGCTTCCGTCTTCCCGCACCAGAAGCTTCGCGCTTTGATAACTCGGTATGGAGCCGTTCACCTGCACGATCGTCGCGATCGCACACTTCTGCCCCGAACGGCGCAGGCGTACTAACTCCTCGTAAACATCCATCAACCATTAATTATACCGCCGAGGATACCGGCAATCCGTTTACAGCCAGATCACGATTTTCATAGCAAGGAAGTGCCGCATTCCGCCGCCAACTCTCAACCATTCACTTGCCCTGAGGCGATTTCGCCCCCCACGGATAAGGTGTTCTCCCGCCTTTACCCCATCCCCGCATGCGCACGGTTCAACTGCTCCAGCGCGATCTGCGCCGCCTTCTGCCCCGCGCTCTTCTTTGAGTTCCCATCCGCCCGGCTCGCCACTTCCTTGCCCACCCGCACTTCCACCGTGAACGTCTTCGAATGCTCCGGCCCCTGCTCCTGCACAATCGAATACCGCGGCGTCGGCAGCTTTAGCTTCTGCGTGTACTCCTGCAGCGCGCTCTTGAAATCGCTCACCGCCGATTCCCCGTCCGGCCCATCGTTGGAAAATGCCTCCACCACGTGCCGCATAATAAAGCTCCGCGCCACTTCCAATCCGCCATCCAGATACAGCGCCGCAATCAGCGCCTCGAAGGCATTCGCCAGCAGCGCCCGTTTGGACCGCCCGCCGCTCATCTCCTCGCCCCGCCCCAGTCGCAAGTAGAGCCCTAATTCCAATGCCTCCGCCGCTTCATACAGCCGCTGTGCACTCACCAGGTGCGCCTTGCGTTTCGATAACCCGCCCTCCGGCAATCCCGGATACAGCAACACCAATTGCTCCGCCACCAGAAACCCCAACACCGAATCCCCCAGGAATTCCAACTGCTCGTTATCGCCAAGAACGCCCGGAGTTGCCGCCGGGCGTTCAAAGCGATGCGATTTGTGAGTCAAGGCCCGCTCCAGAAGGCTTGCATCCTGGAAGCGGTATCCAATCGTTGATTCGAGCAGTGCTGGCTCCGCGCTCATGCCCTTCGGCTACTTCTTGGCTCCCTTCGCCTGAACCGCGCGTGCCTTCTCGGCCTGCGCCACCTGCTTGATCTGCGGCGATGCTTCCGCGTTCGCCATCACGGTGTCCAATACGGCGATCGCATCGTCATGCTTCCCCGCCATGTTGTACACCTGGCCCAGGCGAACCGACGTCGCCAGATCCGCGCTCGATTCCACCGCCATCTTCAACTCGGTGATCGCTACGTCGTACTTCTTCCGCACCATCGCCACCAGGCCCAATGCCTCGTGCTGCTGCGCCTCGAAGTCCTTCTTCGCGCCCGCCCACTGTTCATCGGTCAACTGCGGATTCGGCTTCTCAGCCGTCTTCAGAATCTCCGCCGCCTGATTGGCCAGCTTCTCCGCCCGGCCCAGCTTCTCTTCCTTGTCCAGGTCGTGCTCGCGCGTCCGCACCGCCAGTGCGTTCGCCATCACCAGCATCGTTGCGTAATTCTTCGGATCCGCTTCCAGCGTCCGTTCTCCGTACAGCATCATCTTTTCGAAGTCGTTCATCTGCTGCGCCGACACCGTGGCAATGTACAGCGCGAACGACTTGAACTCCGTATCGGCGAACTTCGTCACCAGGTTCTCCGCCGCCGCAATGCGCGAGGCCGGATCCGGCGCGTTCTGGATTGCCATGATGGCGTCTACTTCTTTTTGCGACTTCGGCTGCGGCTGCTTCTGCTGCGCCCACAGGCTGGGGCTCACCGCGGCGATCACGCCGAACGTCAGGGAAAGAAACTTCTTCATCGGTACACTCCTTCTCAAGAAAACCATTATTGCTGTTTTCGGCGGAAATCGCCCGCTATGCCTTTCTGCGCTGTCTCCCGCGCCTTATCGGAAATTCCGCTCACGGCCAGCGCGGCCTCGTAATGTCCTTTTGCCTTCGCCTCTTCGCCGGCAATGTCCGCCAGCCGCCCCAAATACACCAGCGACCATGCCTTCACCGCATCTTCCGGCTGTAGCTCCAGCGTCTTTTGAAATAACCGCTCCCCCAACTCCGGATTGTTCTGCCGGATTGCCACCCGCGCCAGCCCGTAGTAGGCCTTCGCGTGCACAGGCTTATCATCGGTCAGCCGCAACACGTCCAGAAACTTCGTGCGCGACTCCTCCAGTTTCTGCCCCGTCAGCAGATCCTCTGCCTCCTCCAGCGCCTGCTCGATCGGCGTCTTCACCGGCTCGGCCTTCACCGGAGCCTTGATCGTGCGCGTCACCGCCTTCGTGGCGAATTGAACGCCTTCCAGCCGTTTATCTTCCTTGCGCAAATCAATCGCCGTGGCCATGTCTTTGAAGTAGAAGCGCATCGATTGCTCCTGCTTCTCATAACCCGCCAGCGCCTCGGCGAAATACGGAGTCAAAATATATCCTTCCCCCAGCGCCTGATCCACCATCTGCTGCCGCTTCGCCGCCGCCCCCGGACCACTCACCAGCCGCGACTCGATCGCCTTCACAAAACTCTTCTCCGTCAGCAGCACGAAATCATCCTTGTAGATCGCCGGCAGCAGCGGAGCAGGCTTCGCGAAATCGCCCAGCCCCTTCTTCGTCTCCAGCAATTCCTGCTGCCGCATCACCAGCGGCGAGACCGTGTACTGGATGAAGTAATGCCGGATCGAATCCACCGAAGGTTGCGGCGAATGCGTCACCACAACATAGAATTCATCGCCGAAGCTCTTCGCAATCACCTGGTTCGGGGCCGCCAGCAAATCCAGGAAGATCTGAAAACGGTACCGCTCTCCGCCGCTCGACGGAACCCGCAGATAGGCGTTCGTCTCCTGCACCGCCCGCACCACCGCATCATGATAGCCCTCAATGACCGTTCCGTCTTTCAGCTTGCAGCCACCAATCTGGCATTCGAGCAGCGGCTGCACCTGCTTCCAGATGGCGTCCATCTGCGCCTCCTGATGAAAGCGCTTCATCAGATCCTGGAAACCCTCGAGCGCCGTCACCTCCGGCGGCAGCTCATTCCTCCGGAAACGATATTGGAAGTTCGGAGGCCCGTCCACCACCAGGGCGAACGATACATACTGGCTCAACGTCTGCGCATCGCTATCCTGCTTATGATCCCGGAAGAAGCGCTTCAACTCCGCCACGCTGGGCAGATTCTTCCCCTCCAGGTGCTTTCGCAATTGATGCCGCAGCTCGTGATTCGAAGGCGATTGAATGTCCGCGTCATAGCCGGCCGCATTGATCGCCGCCATTACACTGAACAGCGAAGCGTTGAAGTCAAGCTGATTCTGTTGTGCCGGCAGGCACACAGGGCTGGCCAGCACAAGTATCGCGAGGAAGAGACGTGAAGTCACCAAGAGCCTTCTGACTGCCAGTGTAACTCGCTTTCGCGGACCCATGCGCACCCCCCCATGGACACCGGCCTATATTCCGATTACACTAAGGGCTAACCAGGATCTTTACAAAGGGGATGTCCGCACGCAATCAAACGGTCATCCCCTGTTTGTTTCAGAAAGGAGCGGTTTAGCAGCACAGCGTATCTGATTTTTCGAATGTTTCCATCAAGAAATTTCCCCCCACGCCGAACTCGCATTCGCGAGAATGTCAATGAAGCCATCCGTGCCCGGGAGGTTCGTGCAGTCTTCCCCGACGGAGTCGTTGAAGTTCTGCCTACCCCTGCGGCCATTCGCAAGGCCCAGGATCTCGGCCTCGATCTCATCCTCGTTTCCCCCACAGCCGAGCCCCCCGTGGCCAAAGCCATGGATTACGGCCAGTGGCAGTACGAGCAGAAAAAGAAGCAGCACGAGGCCAAGAAGAAG
>CALFYN010000347.1 GCA_937952345.1 uncultured Acidobacteriota bacterium | reverse complement strand
CCGCAGGGCAGGGAAGTTCCAACTGGCGCCCGCCAGCACGTCCAGCGCCCCATCCACCAACGCCGCCCCAGCGCGCCGGTCGCGCCAATACCCCTTCGCCGGCCCAAACGATTCGTACGTGCACCAATCGCCCGTATCCACGCGCAAATCGCTCTCCCGCTGCCGTGCCGACACCCAATCAGGATGAAACCGCAGCACCGCGCGCCGCCCCTCGCCCTGGCCCGTCACCAGCAGCACATGCCCGCTCTCCGTCTCGCACGCAAACGGATACGCCGTCGCCCGATCCCCCCGCTGTGGCGGAGTCTCATTGCGCGTCGGATCCAAATACACCTCGCGAAACCCTTCCCAACTCTTCCCGTCATCGCGGCTCATCGCCACATGCAGCGCATCGCGCCCGCCATAGACGCCTTGCCCCTCGAACCGCGCCGGAGGCAGGCAGTTGTTCCACACCAATAACAACGCCCCACGGCGCAACCGGCACAGCGCCGCCGGCGAATTCGAAGACCAGAACCGTGAAGCCACAGCCTCGCTCCACTCCACCCCATCGCGCGAAAACGATTCGTACAGCCGCCCCGTCTGCGTCCGCATCAGCATCCACAGCCGCCCGTCCCGCAGTGCGGTCACACACGGCTCCACCGCGCCGTAATTCGATCCGTTGTACTCCGCCACGCACGGGCTCCGCAGCCGCGCCGCCGAACGCCGCCACGTCCCGCCCCCATCATCGGAATACACCGCCGTCACTTCGTTCGATCCGTAAGGCGGCCCCGCCTCCCGGCCCGCCACCCATTCGGCAAACGGCACCACCAGCCGTCCGCCCCGTATCTCCACCGCCGCCCGCACCGATCCGCAATAGCCTTCGTAAATCCGCTGCGCCACCTGCCACGTCCCCTTCACCGTGCGCGCATGCCAGATGTCCAGAAACCGATCCACATTCAGCCGCCGCCCCTCGCCACGAAACCCCAGAAAGAAGACATGCAGTTCGCCCCGCCCATCCGCCATCGCCACACAAGCGTGCGCCGTCGGACCCGTCACCGCGAACTCCCGCCGCTCCGCCGTCCAATGCAATCCCCCATCCCGCGAGTCGATCGAACAAACGGCTTCCCCCCGCTTCATATAGAACAGCCGCACCGTTCCATCGGCCAGCCGCACCAGGCTCGATTCATTCTCAGGAGCATCCCGCACCACGCGCGGCGCGCCATCCTCCAACCGTGCAAAAAACGCCGCCGCAAGGCTCCGCCGCGCAATCATTCCAATCCCAATTCCCGCCGCACCAACGGCAACAGCGCATCCGCCACCTTGCCATGCCCACCGCTCGACGGATGCATCCCATCCAGCAGATCCTCCTTCCCCACCAACAAAGCCGCATCCACCAGCGGCACCCGCTCCCGCACCGCAATCCCCCGCACCACATCCGAATACAAATCCAGCAGCACGTTGAATCCATCATCGCTGCCCGCATCGTAAGGCGCGCGCCCATACAACTTGCCGAGCCGCGCTGTCCACGCCATGCGATTCGGAGTCATCAGAATCACCTTCGCTCCCGCCTCCCGCAACGCACGCACGAAATACTGCAAATTCTCCCGGTACCGTCTCACCGCAACCCGCGGCTCCGTCGCCGGAGGCTTCTTCCACACATCCACCGCCGCATCGTTCGTCCCCAATTGAATCACAACCAGCGCCGGCCGCACCTCCAGCACATCCTTCGCAAAGCGCGCCCGCGCCATTTCCGACGTATTGCCCCCCACACCCCGGTTCACCACCTTCACTCTCAGCCGCTCCGCCAGCACGTCGCTATACGTCACCACGCCCTTCCGAGGCGCGGTCAGCGAATCGCCGAAGGCAACCACTACCGGCTGCCCCCAGCAAACCGCTCCCAGCGCTACGGCTGCGGCGATTGGTAAAACCATGGCAGCGGTACCGCCTTCAGTTTCAATGACCAGCGCCCCTCGCTCTTCACCCCCGCCGGAGGCCCGGCATAGTATGTGAATAGCGCACGGTCCGCCAGAAACAGAATGCTCGTATAGGCGTAGGTGTGCGAAGCGTCCCCGTCCAGATTGCGGATATGCGTCCACGTCTTCCCTTCATCCTTGGAAACAGCAGTGGCCAGCGGAAAACGCTGATCCTTGGAATTGTTCCAAACTAGAACCAGATCCCCTGTTTTGGGGTGCCGCTTGATCGACTGCGGCGACCTCGGCGAATCGAGCGCCATCGGCTCCAACCCGCTCCATGTCTCGCCCTTGTCCTTCGAATAGCAGTGATAGATCTTCCCCTTGTCCGTCCGCACCCACAGCAGCAGCCGCCCATCCTTCAACTCCACCACTCCCGGTTCCTGCGCCCCCGACGGCGAATCCGGCAGATCCACCAGCGTCCGGCTCTGCTTCCACGTCTCCCCGTCGTCATCGGAATAATATACCCGTGTCCGGATGTGCTTGTCGATCCGGTAATCCGGCGTATACCAAAGCGGCAATACCAGCCGCCCGCTTTTCAGTTGGATCAACCGGTCGTTATTCATCCCCGTGTACGCCGGCATCGGATTCACCGGAATCGGCTTCGGTGGCGTAAACGTCTTCCCCCCGTCCCGCGAATAGCGAGCCATCGGCTGGCAATCGGCCTCCGAATTCTTCCGGCAAAACAGGAACGCAATCTTGCCCGACTGCAGTTCCAGCAGATCGGGCTCCATCACATTCATCGTCCCGATATTCTCCTGCAGCAGCGTCTTGTTCTTCCAGGTCCGCCCCGCATCGCTCGAAAACAGAGCCGAGATCTGAGCCGACCCCCAATCGCTCCCATTCCCCGTAAAAAACTCCGTCCAGGCCAGCATCAGCCGCCCATCCCGCAAAGGCAAAACATCTGCCTCCGAATTGCGCTTATT
>CALFYN010000346.1 GCA_937952345.1 uncultured Acidobacteriota bacterium | reverse complement strand
CCACGGCACCTTCGCCGGCGGATGCTTCGGCTGATTCGCTTCCAGCAAACTCAGCTCCTCCGCCGTAATGTGAGGGTGTTCCTTCGGCAGCCGGTACAGCCACATCCACGCCGCCAGCCAGAACAAACCCAGCGCACCCGTAATCACAAACGCCGTGCGCCAATCGTACGCCTTCAGCAGCCACACTACCACCGGCGGAGCAATCACCGCTCCCACCGAGGCACCCGCCTGCACCAGGCCATTGACGAACGCGCGCTCCTTCGGCGTATACCACTCAGAAATCGCCCGCGCCGCGGCCATGAAATTCCCCGGCTCGCCCAACCCCAGCAGCAGCCGGAAAAACCCCAACTGCATCGCGTTATGCGCGAACGCGTGCAGCATGTTGCTGATCGACCACCACCCCACAAACGCGCCCAGCGCCTTCCGTGTGCCCCAGCGATCCACCAGAATCCCGGACCCCAGGTACATCAACGTATACGCCACCAGAAACGCATTCAGAATATAGGAGTATTCCAATGCGGAAAGCCCCAGCTCTTTGGTGAGCTGGGGCGCAACGATCGACAGAGTCTGCCGGTCAACGTAATTGATCACCGTCGACAGGAACAGAAGTCCCGCGATCCACCACCGGATATTGCGGACCTTCATCGCGAACCTGTATATCGGCGTTTATCGGCGTTCATCGGCGGCTCAAATAAGGCATCAGAAGATCACCTTCATCGCCAACTGCACGATGCGCGCATCGCGCGACGAGTTCGCCGTCCCAAACGTGGCACTGCGGTTCCTCCCGTCCGTGCCCGGCACGAAGCTGTCGTTGACCAGGCCCAGATTGACGCGATTTTCGATGTTGAACGCCTCCGCGCGGAACTCCACCCGGAAACGCTCCTTAATGTACGTATTCTTAATCACGGAGACGTCGAAGTTGACCGCTCCCGGATGCCGTACGTCCGGAGTGGTTCGCCCCACATTCCCCAGGAAAAAGTCGGGTGGATTGACGAAGGCCTCCGTATTGAACCATCGCGACCGCGTCGGATTATCAATGCGGGCGCTGACGCCCGTCGAGTCCGGCCTGTCCGCCGCGAAATTGCTCGCCCCGCGCACGGTCAGCGGTACGCCGGTCTGCATCACGTTGATCACGTTGATCTGCCATCCGCCCACAATCTTGTTCAATACTTCACTATTGGGGTTGAAGAGTTTCCCCTTGCCGAACGGCAGTTCATACAAAAGGCTCAACACGCTGCGTTGCGAAACATCGGCCGGATCCAGCGCCTTGTTCAACTGGCGGTTGTACAGCCCGTCCTGGAACCCGTTCTCGTTGGTTTGCTCCACCGGGCCGAAGTCCACCGGCACAGAGACGCCATCGCTCATTTTCTTGCCCGTCGTATACGCCCAGTGCACCAGCAGGCCGTTCGTCATGCGCTTCTTGGCGTTGATCTGCAACTGGTGCGACAGGTAATTCCCGTAGCGCGGATTGCGAATACTGACGCCTTGATAATGCGGAAATGGAAGCAGGGTGCGCTCGCGCGTCACCGTGGCCGCACCCAGTCCGCCCGGCACCAGCCCGCGCAGCGGATTCGGCACCACGTCCTGCAAAGTCCGGCCCAGCGTCTGGCGTTGCTCCGGAGACAACGCGTTCATGTTGTACCCCGACGCGATAAAGTGGTTGCCCTTGTTCGCCGAATACGTGGCATCAAACAGCCAGCCGCGCAGTTCATGCTGCAACGATGCGCTCCATTGCTGTGTCAAAGGCGTCGTCTTGTCGGATTCCATCGTGCTCACGCCCTGGCCCAGCAATGCGCTCGGGCCAGCCTTCGAACCCGGCGACTCGATCGGCGGCGACGGCAGCCCCTGCGAGAAGATGAACGCCCGCTGCCCTGGGCCGCGCGCCACATACGACGTGCTGTTCGTCGAGAACAATTGCGTGTTGCCCAGGAAGTTCCGCCAGAAGATCGGCGGATAGAAAATTCCATATCCGCCGCGCAGAACGGTCTTTCCGGAACCGAAAATATCCCACGCAAATCCGAACCGAGGCGCGATGTCGTTATAGTCTTCTTTCAGGAACGTCCGCGGTTGTCCGTCCACACCGGCGTAAACAACCCGACCCTGAAAGCCCGATACCGGGTCGCGCCCCAGGTAGTCGAAGTTGATCTGCCCGTTGTGGCGTTCATACGGCTTCTGCTGGAAATCGTAACGGAACCCGAGGTTCAACGTCAGCCGCCGCGACACCTTCCAATCGTCCTGCACAAACGCGCTCGACGAGAATCCATGCCAGCTATTTCCCAGAATCCGGTCAATCGACGCGCTCGAAACTTCGCCCAGCAGAAACTGCGCCATGTTCGATCCCGTGCCGGCCGGAACCTGAGGATTCGTGGTCAATCCGCCGAAGGAATAGTTGCCCGACAACGCCGCCCCCTGCAGGTTGCCGCCCTGCAAGATGCGGTGGTTGTAACCGATCTTCAGCGTATGGTTGCCCGCGATCTTCGTCACCATGTCCTGGATGTCCCAGTTGAATGACCCGCGGTTTCCTGCCGCCCCACCGCCCACGGCGCCAAAGCCAAAATCGATGAGCGGCATCTGGTCATTCGGAACGCTTGCAGGCAGTCCCAGCTTCCGCGGCCAGTTCTGCTGGAAATTCACCGCCACGAAGATAAAGGACTGCCGCATTACGCCAACCCGAAGATCGTTGAGGAGCGTCGGCGAGAACGTGTGCGTGTCGCTGATCACAGCATTGCGGTTCGTCTGGTCGTCGGCGCGGTTGCCGCCCGCCGTCGGATCCAGAAAGAAGGAGTCGCTGAACGGCTGGTGCTGCGCTGATGTGTAGCGCACGAACATGGAGTTGCGTTCGCTGAACCGGTGATCCACTTTGAAGTTCCACTGCCGCCAGTCAATCGTGCTCTTCGCCGCATCCTGGAAATTCAGTTGCTGCGTGAAGGCGTTCGCCGGCGTCCGGTTGGGAGCAGGCCACAAGTCTACAACCTTCGGTGTGATCGGATCGAAACGGTTGCGCGGCACGACGTTTCCAGGAAACAGATCGCGCACCTGCCCGTTTCCGTTTGGATTGGCCCTCGTCGTCGCCGGATCGTAAATCGGAACCAGCGCCCCGTTGGCCACCCGGAGTTCACTGAAATCGCCCTGCCTCCAACTTGCCAGCGGCACCGATGCAATCCGCGGATTGCTTCGCCGCGACCGGTAATCCTCGAAATTGAAGAACCCGAATGTACGATCCTTCCGGATCGGCCCACCCACCGTGCCACCATATTGGTTGTAACGGAAGGGCAGCTTGTTCGCCGCAAACGAATTCCGCGCGTCGAACTTGTCGTTGCGCAGGAACTCGTACACCGATCCGTGAATCTGGTTCGTCCCCGACTTCGTCACCAGGTTGATCGTGCCGCCGGCCGTGAAGCCGAACTCGGCCGACATGCTTCCCGACTGCACCTTGAACTCTTCTACCGCATCCACTGCCGGAGGCACGCCCACCTCGCCGACATAGCTCAAGATGTTGTTCGATCCGTCCAGCATCTGCGCATTCATCGAATTCGGGCTGCCGTTGATGCTGATCGAGCTGATCTGGATGCCGCGGTCGCCGAACCCCGAGTTCGTCGGGCCCGCGTTCGAAATCACGCCCGTCGTCAACAGCGTCAGCGCCAGCGCGCCGCGTCCGTTCAACGGCAAGTCCGCCACGCGCCGGTTCTCAATCACTTCGCCCACCGTGGCGTTCGTCGTGTTCACCAGCGGAGCCTGCCCCGATACCTCCACGGTCTCGGCCACCTGCCCCACTTCCAGCCGCAGATCCACCTGCGCGTTCTGGTTCACCTGCAGCGTGATGCCGCTGCGCACCGAGCGCTTGAAGCCGGCCATCTCCGCCGACACTTCATAGTCGCCGACGGCCAGACCCGGAGCCGTGTAAAAGCCCGTTTCATTCGCCTTCGTCTTGAACGTGAAGTTGGTGCCTACGTTGCGGACCGTGATGTCCGCTCCCGATACCACCGCGTTCTGCGCGTCCGATACGATTCCCGAAATGGTGCCGGTGCCTTGTTGCGAAAACACCGGGAGCGCCGACAGTGCGGCCAAAAGGAGAGTACGTGTTTTTCCCAGAAGCATGTTACGAAAGTCCCTGTTTGCGTTAAGCATAGCACCGGATCTCAAAGATCCGGGCCAGTTCATCGCCATTGGTGGCGGTGATGTGAACGCGAATCCCCGTTGCGTCCACGGCCGAAAATTGAAAACGGCGCAATCGTTGATGATTGCCCTTGATATCCTCAAGCTTGTTCCACGCGCCCTTGGTATCGCGATAGAGCAATTGAAAGTCGCGCGCGGTTTCCGGTTGCGCTCCGCGCACAATGCCGCGGTTGATCGAATTCGAACTCGTCAGCGTCAACTCGCGCTGGAATCCCGTATCGAAGGTGATCTGCACCTGCCCGATGCGCTGCGCCTTGGGCCACTCCAGATCGAGCCACGCCCCTTGTTCGCCCAGCTTCGCGCTCCACTGGTGCACCGCACCCTTCGGAATGTCGCGTGTAATGCCCGTCAGCACGTTCGCCGGCGGCGTATTGTCGCGCTCGCCCGATGCCTTCGCCGCCGCCTGCCGCGCCACATCGCGCGGGTCTTCGTTGCGAATCGTTGTGATCGTCTGATCGTCGCGCAACAGCGTCTGCTGCAATTCCCGCAGCTTCTTCTTATCGTTATATAGATCGCGCGGCAGCATCTTGTTCTTCACGCATATCGCCGCCGCCGTTCCCACGGCTTGCCCTTCCACCGCGCACGTGGCCATCACGCGCGTCGAGGTGAACGCCACATGCGTCGCGCTGATGTTGCGCCCCGCCATGAACAGATTCCGTACATTGCGGCTGTACAGGCTGCGCAGCGGAATCGTGAACACTTCCTTTGTGCGGATCTGCGTTGCCGGCGGCAGATCGGACCGGTCAAAGCCGCCCGGCGGATGATCGTCCATCGGCCAG
>CALFYN010000345.1 GCA_937952345.1 uncultured Acidobacteriota bacterium | reverse complement strand
CAGCGGGTCCGCTTCCCCCAAAAGCTTGACCCGCGTCCCCCCATAAAGAAAATCTATCGGCAAAATGGTTGTCACCAGACCCCCCTTCCCATGACAATTGAAGAATCGAGGTTGGACCGGATTCCTTACCGATCCGGCTGCCCCCGGGACCACGTAGACTTCCCGTCATACGAGGCTCCACCAACGCCTAAGTAAAGGATTCGAATGAGCACTGAAACGCACAACTTCCTACGGCTCTCCTATGCCGAACTCGAAGAACTGAACCTGCATGCCAAGGAGCAGCGCCTGAAGCGCGTGCCGACGCACCTCATCCAGGAGGAACGCCTCAAGTACCTCACCGATGAAAAGCGCATCAAGGCCGTTACGGTGCTCTTCAGCGACCTCGAAGGCCGCCTCCACATCCTCGACTATGACAAGAAGTTCCTTGTCAAGAGCTGGGATAACCTCACCTTCGACGGTTCCTCCATCCGTGGGTTCACCGCCCAGTGCGAAAGCGATCTTCGCCTCGGCATCGACTGGTCCGCGTTCTACTGGGGTCCGGCCGATATCTTTGGGCCTGGCAAAGTGCTCGTCTTCGGCGAAGTCATCGACAAGGACGGCAAGCCCTACGGCGCCGACATGCGCGCCATCCTCAAGTCGTTCGCCAACCAGATGCACGAAAAGAACGGCTACACCCTCAACGCCGCCAACGAAATTGAAGGGTTCCTCTTCAAGGGCACCGATGCCGAGCGCAATTATCACGTCAATGGCAAGTTCGATTACGTCAGCGCTGGTGGCTATTACCACTCCCTCCCCGGCGACCTGCTCCGCCTCTTCATCGACTCTTCATCCGAAGTGCAGCGCGCCATGGGCTTCCAGAACGAGAAGGACCACCCGGAAGTCGCTCCCTCCCAGTTCGAAATCAACTATAGCTACGCCGAAGTCGTGGCCGCCGCTGACCAGATCCAGCTCTACAAGCTGATCTGCCGCCAGATCGCCACCAAAATGGGATGCACGGCGTCCTTCCTGCCCAAGCCCATCGTCGGTGTCAATGGCAGCGGCATGCACACCAACGTCTCCATCACCAAAGATGGCTCCAACATGTTCTGGGATCCCAACGGCCACGAGAAAATGAGCGGTTTCGCCTGGGAATTTGTCGACCGAATTCTCACCCACGGCAACGATCTCTGCCTCATGCTCAACGCCAGCGTCAATTCCTACCGCCGTCTCGATCCGCACTTCGAAGCGCCCAACCAGATCAAAGCCTCGGCCACCGACCGCGGTTCCATGATCCGTATCCCCATCGGCAACTCCCGTAGTGCCCGCGTCGAAGTCCGCTCCGTCGGCCCCGACGCCAACCCCTACATGGTCCTCTACAGCATCTTCAAGACGGGCCTCGAAGGGGATACCGCCGACATCGAAAATCTGCGCGACGCAGCTCGCTTCCTCCCCGACAACATCTATGACGCCATCGAGAACTTCAAGAAGGCCGATTGGACGACGAAGTTGGTCGGCGATGACGTCAAGGGCCGCTACATCGACCTCAAGACCGCCGCGGCCGACCGTTGCCCGCGCGCTCTCGGTACCGTCGTCAAGTCCCCCGAAGTGCAGTTCCATCACGAGGTCTACACCCAGTACCTCTGGAACATGTTCTAACCAACAAATCCGCTACAATCGCAAAGGGCCGGCTGTAACAAGCCGGCCCTTTCACTTCTTCCCGCCCGCTTGGTAAGCTGATCCACTAACGTGCATCGCTTTGGACCCTTCGAACTCGACCCCGCCACCGGTGAGCTGCGCAAGCATGGCATCAAAGTCCGTTTGCAGGCCAAGCCGCTGGAGCTTCTCAAAGCTCTCCTCGAACAGCCCGGCCACCCCGTAAGCCGCGAAGAATTGCACCGCCGCCTCTGGCCCTCCGAAACCTTCGGCGATTTCGAAAACGGCCTCAATACAGCCATGAACCGCCTCCGCCTCGCCCTCGGCGATTCCGCCAGCGAGCCCCGTTACGTCGAAACACTCGCCCGCACCGGCTATCGTTTCATCGCACCGCTCCAGCCCACATCCACCGCTCCTCCGCCACCCCCCTCCAGGCGCCGCTTCGTCGCCGTGGCTTCGGTCGCCGCCGCCGCTCTTCTCGGCGTCCTCTACGCCCGCCTTCCCCGCGCCGAAGAAGCCGAAGTGCGGCAACTCACCTTCCGCCGAGGCCAGGTCTGGAGCGCTCGCTTCGCCCCCGGCGGCAATACCGTCCTCTACACCGGCCAGTGGGAAACCGGCCCCAGGCAGCTCTATCTCACCAGCCCCGTCAGTCCTGAATCCCGCCCCATCGGCTTCGATGGCATGATGCTCGCCTCCGTTTCCAGCCGTGGCGAACTCGCCCTGCTCAGCTATCCCGGCACCATGAACATCGCCGGAGCAACGCTGCTCCGCGCGCCCATGAACGGCGGCAGCCCCCTCGTGCTCGACCGCAACATCATGTCCGCCGACTGGTCCGCCAACGGTTCCCAACTCGCCCTCGTCCGCGCCGTCAACGGCGTCAATCAGATCGAATTCCCTGCCGGCAAAACCCTCTTCCGCACCCCCGGTTGGGTCAGCCATATGCGTGTCTCGCCACGCAGCGGTGCCATCGCTTTCATCCATCACCCCGTCCGCCATGAGGACGCCGGCTCCATCAACGTCATCCTCCCGCACGGCGAAGTGGTCACTCTCTCGGACGGCTGGGCCAACGCCGGTGGCCTCGCCTGGCACCCCGAATCGAACGAGGTCTGGTTTACCGCCGCCCGCCGCGGAGCCATCCGCTCCCTCCACGCCGTCAAGCTCTCGGGCCGCCTGCGCACTGTCCTGCAAGCGCCCGGCATGCTCACCCTCCGCGATATCTCCCCCGATGGCCGTGTCCTCATCACCCGCGATTCGCGCCACCTCGAAATGGCCGGCAGCATCCACTCCCGCCCCGAGCGATCCTACTCCTGGCTCGATTGGTCGCGCATCCAGGATATCTCCGCCGATGGCAACCTCATCCTGTTCGATGAGAGCGGCGAAGGCGCCGGCGACAAACCCGTCGTCTATGTCCAGGACACCCGCACCCAATCCGTGGTCCGCATCGGCGAAGGTCGCGCCATGTCCCTCACCCCCGACGCCGGCGCTGTCCTCATCCTCCATCCCGACCGCAAGACCTTCCGCCTCCACCCCCTCCGCGGCGGAACCCCGCGCACCCTTCCTCCCACCGGCCTCGAACATCAATGGGCCCGATTCTTCCCCGGCGGCAAGCGCATCCTCAGTCTCGCCGCCGAACCCGGCAAAGCCCTCCGGCTTTACGTCTATGCAATGGACAACCCCGCCAAACCGCAGCCCATCTCCGGAGAAATCATGGTCCGTAACGCCGCCATCGCACCGGACGGAAAGAAGATAGCAGTCCTGACATCCGAAGGCCGCTTTACACTTTTTGACACGGATCGCCCTCCCACCGTCCTCTTCCAAAACGAACCCATCGCTCCCATGCGCTGGTCCGATGACGGCCAATCCATCCTCGTCCAGCACCTCAACAGCTACACCGAACTTCCCGCCCGCTTCTCGCTCTTCCAACTCCGCACAGCCACCCTCGTCCCCTGGAAATCGATCACTCCTCCCGACCCCATGGGCGTCACCGGAGTCACGGGCATCGCCCTCAGCGCGCGCGCCGAATCCTACGTCTACTCCTACCGCCGCATCCTCTCCGAATTGTTCGTCGCCGCAGGCTACCAGTGAGTCGTGAGACTGCACCGTAAGTCTCTTGATTGCAGTGATATATCTAGATAGGCAAATGTGAGCCGCAGTCTATTGCCTTCTCCCTCGCACCGCTGCTATCGACAGTTGCATGCCTATGCAACGACCCATCCAAGCTCTCCTCTGCCTCGCCGCCACCATGATCGGACAGGGCCAAGCCCCTCCCGCTCCCACCGTCGACCGCGTGGGCTTCCCCTCCGACTACAAAAATTGGGGCGTCCTCTACGTCTTCGACCGCCCCGACACCCGCCAGGTCCGTACCATCTACGCCAACGATCCCGTCTTCACCGTGACCGCCGGCACCCAGAACAACTACCCCTACGGCTCCATTCTCGTCATGGAAACCTGGGCCGCCCGCCGCGACGCTGCCGGCGTCCCCATCCCCGATGCCGACGGCCGCTACCAGAAGGATCCCAACGCCACCCCCACCCTCTTCGTCATGCGCAAGGAGCCCGGCTTCGGCGCCGACTACGGCCCCAACCGCAACGGCGAGTGGGAATACGTCGCCTACCGCCCCGACGGCTCCCATCAAACCCCGCCCCAGAACACCGCCAGTTGCGCCATCTGCCATCTCCAGGCCGGCCAGAACAAGGATTGGGTCATGCGTGCCGGACTCCGCTTCCACGGCGGCAGCGGAGCCGTACCCACTGCCCTCATCCAGAATTACCGCTTCATTCCCGGCGAATTGAAGGTCAAGGCCGGCTCCTTCGTCACCTTTTACAACGACGACGCCACCGAGCACACCGTCACCGACGTCAACCCCGGCGGTGGCGACACCGGCCGGCTCCGCGGCGGCAGCAGCTTCACCATGAAGTTCGATGCCCCCATGGAGTTCAACTTCCGCTGCACCATTCATCCGTCCATGACCGGTAGGATCGTCGTGGAGCCGTAGGCCACTGCGGGCGGAGCGCTTACCGGAACGCCACCGTCCGCATCGCCGACTCCGTATACCCGATCCATCCCCAGTCCAGTCCCGGGGCGCTGAACCGCTGGTCTCCCTCCCCGTTGCTCACCGAAAACTGGATCAGCGACTGCGGTTCATCCGAACGCGAAGCCGGCAGTTTCGTCAGCAACAGCGCCGGCACCGTCAGCGTCCCCTTATCCGCGCGCTCCTGGCACACAATAATGCCCGCTGCCGCCGGCCGGGTTTCCGTGGCCGACATCGCCATCACCGTCACCATGCGGTTGCTGCCCCCCGGCTCCCAGTCGATCCGCAGATCTTCGCTCCGCTCCACGCAGCGAGTCTCGCCGCACTCCGTTCCAAGCCGGTCGGCGTTCGTCCACCGCAGCGGCGCTTCCACCTTCACCTGCGCGCTGAATGCGCCCACGTCCTCTCCGCCCGTCCCCGTCACCGTGTAAGTGCCCGGTTCAAAGTAAAGCCTTCCCGGAACCGGCGGCACCCCCGGCAGGTCGATCATCATCTGTTCCCCGAACCGCCCCGCGTAGTTCCCCTTCGATTCCCGAGCCATCTCCTTCGCCCCGCCGCTCCCGGTGACGGCAAGCTTCGTCCCGGCGTCCAGGCTGGCATGTGGAACCTCCGCTTGGTCCTGTTCATAAGCCCGCAGCAGCGTGCACGCGCCCGCCGTCATTCCCTGCTGGAACGCAAAGCCCGCCGCCACGTTCTCCGCATCGTAGCGAAAGAACGATGCGCCCCCCGCATCCGAACGCATCTGGAATTGCTGCATCCCAATCTCCGACCGGCCCAGGTTGATCGTGCCGATGCGCGCCCCCTCCGTTACCAGTTGTTCGTAGTTCTCCGGGCGCGATGCATCCGGACAAAGCGTGCCGCGCGAGCCCACCGGCAGTGACGCGTAATTGCTCACGAACGCGCCCACCTTGATCGCCAGCGGCACCCCGCAACCCGCTTCCACTTCGGGCAGTTCGAATTCGATGTCATCGTACCCATCCGGATACGTCGTGACCCCCGCCACGGGAACCACCCGATTCCCCAGCATCACCTCGATGGCCGCCAGGTCCACTCGCGCGCCGATACCGGTCGTCCGCACACGCACCAAATCGCCCGTCACC
>CALFYN010000344.1 GCA_937952345.1 uncultured Acidobacteriota bacterium | reverse complement strand
GCGGCCGAATTGCGGGTTGCGGCGGCTGAAGGGAGCGGAGCGGACATCGGCACTCAGGGCGATGTTGTGTTGGGCGAGTAGGCGGAGGAAGGTTTCAATTGGGTGGGTGGAATGGCCGATGGTGAAGATCATGCGAGTTGCGCGACATGGTGTTCGAGGTGACGGATATAGTCGCGGATGAGTTCGTCGAGGCGCATGGTTGTGCCATCTTCGAGGCGGCATTCGACGGCGTAGGCTTCTTGGGGGATGTGTTCGACGAGGCGGGTGAGGAGTTCGTTGTGGATGCACCAGTAGTCGAGGACTTCTTCCCAGTCGAGTTCGGCATAACCGTGGAGTTGCACGGAACTGGTTTGGTCGTAACGGGCGACATTGAGTGAGCGCGCGTTGGCGGCGGTGAGGAAGCGGACGTGGTTGTAGAGACAGGAGTCGATCATGTGGCCGAGCAGTTCGACTCGGAGCCAACCGCCTTCGCGGAACGATTGCCTGGCACGGGCGGGGTCCATTGCGGCAAGGGCGGCGTGGGCGTTGGAGATGGCGAGGCGGAATTCCGCGGGGAGGGTCATCTCTTTCAAAATAGCCCGAGCGGCGTGCGATAGGATAGCAGGCGTGCGTTTACTGGGCATTTGGATTCTGGGATGCGCGGCGATAGCCGCGGATTGGCCGCAGTTTCGCGGCTCGCAAGGACACGGGGTGTCGGGCGAGCGCGATCTGCCGGTAGAGTTTTCGCAGGTGAATGGCGTGGTGTGGAAGGCGGAGATTCCGGAGGGGAAATCGTCGCCGGTGGTGGTGGGGAGACGCATTTGCCTGACGGCGGCGGCGCATCAGACGCTGGAAACATTTTGCCTGGATCGTGATTCGGGCAAGATGCTGTGGCGGGCGGCGGTGGCGCAGGAAAGGAGCGAGAGCCGGCACAAGTTGAATCATCCGGCATCGCCGACTCCGGTGAGCGACGGGGCGAACCTGTATGTGTTCTTCAGCGATTTCGGACTGATTTCGTACACGCTGGAAGGCAAGGAACGGTGGCGGATGAGGCTGGGTCCATTTTCGAATCTGCATGGGATGGGGGCATCGCCGGTGCTGGCGCGGGGGAAACTGCTGCTGGCTTGCGATCAGGACACGAAGGCGTTTCTACTGGCGGTGGAGAAGGACTCGGGGAAGGTGGTGTGGAAGGCCGATCGATCCGATTTCACGCATTCGTTTTCAACTCCAGCGGTGTATTTGCCGGAGAAGCGCGAGGCGGAGGTGATCATGCCGGGGGCGTATCAGATGGTTTCCTATTCGCTGGAAACGGGGAAGAAGTTGTGGTGGCTGCGGGGGTTGACGTGGCAGCCGAAGTCTCCGCCCATTGTGCATGGGGACACGCTGTATTTCAATGGATGGGCTCCGGGGGGCGATGCGGGGCAGCAGAAGGATTTGCCTCCGTTTGAGGATGTAGTGAAGCGGGCGGATGCGAATGGCGATGGGAAACTGGCTCCGGAGGAAATTCCCGCGGACTTGAAACATTCGGGGAGCTGGCAGGCGATTGATCTGGATCACGACGGATTCATGGATGGGCGGGACTGGAGCTTTTACCGGGCGCGGCGGGCTGCGCGGAATTCGCTGATGGCGGTGAAGCTGGGCGGACGTGGAGACGTGACGGGATCACATATTTTGTGGCGCTATGACAAGTCGCTGCCGGATGTACCCGTGCCGCTGCTCTATGAGAAGACGCTGTTTCTGGTGCGGACTGGGGGGATTTTTACGACGGTGAATCCGGAGACGGGGCAGGTGTATAAGCAGGGGCGGCTGATGGGGGCGTTGGAAGGATACTATTCGTCGCCGGTGGGCGCGGATGGGAAGGTGTATGTGGCGAGTGAGAACGGGAAGGTGGTGGTGGTGAAAGCGTCGCCGGAGTGGGAGGTGTTGGCGGTGAATGATTTCGGGGAGGATATTTACGCTACTCCGGCGATTGTGGATGGGCGGATTTTCGTGCGGACGCATGGTGCGTTGTACGCGATCGGGAAATAGCCGGCGGCGTTAATGCGCGATTGCAGGAGGCGGTATATACTGGCCTGCACGGGATGCGTTTCCTTCTGGCGTACTTCGTT
>CALFYN010000343.1 GCA_937952345.1 uncultured Acidobacteriota bacterium | reverse complement strand
GAGTTTCCCGTTCAAGGCGCCAGTGGAGCCGCGCCCTTTCAATCGCAGCCCGGAGGCGGCATCGATGGATTCATCGCCAAGTTCAACCCCGCCGCCGTCGGCTCGCAATCGCTGGTCTATTCCACCTTCGTCGGCGGCAGCGGCGACGACAAGCTCGAATCGCTCACCCTCGATTCCGGAGGGGCCGTCTGCGCGGCCGGACACACGAAATCTTCGAATTACCCCAAATTAGCTCCGGCGGGAACAAATACGCCGTTAAATGCCTTTCTCGGACCCATCGACCTCGTAGTGACGTGCCTCTCCGCCAACGGCAGCACGCTCGTTTTTTCGAATGTCTACGGCATTCAGGTGACAAGCACCGGCAGCTTCCCCCCGACCCATATACAGTCCATTCAGCGCGACGCCAAAGGCGGATTGCATGTAGCCGACAGATCCTCGGGGTCGTTCACCCCGGTGAATCCCTTCGACAACGCGGGCGGTTCCGGAACGGGCACGTACCTTCGGCTGCGCGCCGCCACCCGCACAGTCCAGGTTCTCTCGCATACCGTCGAAAAGACTGGCTCCGTGGCGGTCGATTCCCAATTGACCGCATTCCTTGGCACGCAAACCGTAATTCGCCGCGTGACCGAACTGTGCGCGCCCGACGTCACCGGCCAGGTCCAGGTCATTCAAGGCAACGTCATCTTCGATGCCGCCACCGGCCGCTTCCGCCAGAACGTCAGCCTGCGCTCCCTCACTTCACTTCCCATCGGCGCCGGCGCCCGCCTCGTGTTCACCCAACTCCCCACCGGCGTAGCCGTCTTCCAGGCGGCCGGAAACACCACCTGTTTCGCTCCCGTCGGAAGCCCCTTTGTCGTGCTGCCGTCCATCCCTCCCGCCGCCTCCGGTCCGGTTACGATCACCGTCGAGTTCACCACTTCCGGCGCGGGCGTCTTCTACGTCCCCAAAATCGCCGCCCCCGGCGACGGAGTCTAGAGCCGCAACAGGAAGGGCTACTCCCTCCTTCGCACATCCCCCATCACTTCGCACTGCACGTTTCATGATTCAGAACCACCGCTTTCGCCGGGAGACCCGGCAACTGCTCCGCACTTTGCAGTTCCGCCCGCGCCGCCCGTATAGAACTCTCAAATGTCGATTGCTGTTCGGTCAGTTGCTTCAGCGTCTCTTGGTCCTTGCGGCACATCTTCACAAGGTCCACGTGGCGCATCGCCGCCCGTCGCGGTGCCATCCGCTCCGACACCACCCACTTCTCATACTCGATGGCCAGCCCCTTTCGCGTGTCATCCGAACAGGTCGAGTAGGAATCCAGCAAGCCCCCAATCCATCCCAATAGGTCTTGAGGCTCTTGGGATACTCCTGCCGTCAGCCAGGCAAGATCTAGCTCTTTAGCCAACGCAGGTCCGTTCCTCCGACAGGAGGCTTGAACTGCCGCCGCAGGCAGGTCGAGATAATCCGTTTCCCCTCCAAACTGAGGAACGTACTTTGCGATCCCCGTCCGATGCTGCTTCCACTCTCGTGCAAACTGCTCGGCTTGCCTCACCATGGTCGCTCCCAGTAACTGTTCCGCGCCCTCCCTCTGCAGCACCGCTTGAGCAACATCCGGCAGGTCATTCGCAAAGGCAAAGAGCCCGCAAAATTTCTTCCGTGCCTTCTCAAGAAACTTTGGATCAACGGCCGCAATCCGAAGGCGGGCATCATGGATTTCTTTCGAAACCTCTGCTTTGCTGTGCTCCCAAAGAACCTGCGCAGTCCACACACGATAGACGCAAACCTTCGCTGCGGCCTCTGCCTGCTGTTCCGGATCCACCACAGTCCTCGGCCGGATGGTCACATCCGGAGCCTTCGCCGGCATCTCTTCGCACCGCGGATAGGCGCTCCAACCAAACTGCTCAATTATTCTCTTCTGATTCTGGATGCTATTGCGCACCGTCTCCAACTTGCCCTCTAGTTCGCTGATAATCCGGCGCACGGAGTCTACCTTCGCCTGCTGCCTTTGTCTCAATTCCCACACGGGGTAACGAAAGCCCGCCGTGTCTCTGTCGCCTCGATTGGCCCTGCGAATGGGAATCGCCCGTCCGCTCATTCGCAAAGACAAACAGATCGGAGAATGCACGGCCCTTCGCAGTCGATCCGTCAACGCGAACTCCGCCTCCCGGGCTTTCCCATCGACGGATCCGGTTGCGATAGTCTCCGTCACCGCCTGGCCGTTCTCGCCGCGATACCTCCCCACCAACTCCAAACCTCGTCCGCTCCCAAAATCATTGATCCATGGATGGCGCTTGTCCCAACGGAGCAGCAACCTGTCCTGCTTGGCGGTCACCTCTGTCCAAAGCGTTTCTTTGTCTTGCGCCGACAGCCGACCCGGCAGCGCCACCAGTATGGCAAACCATATCCCATACAATCTCATTGGGGCCCCACCTGAAAGAATGTCACCGTATACCCCATCGACTTCAGCAGCGACTGTGGAATCGCCCACGTCCCCGTGATCCTTTGCGAATACATTGCCTCCAGCATGTCGATCGCCCGGTCCGCTTTGGGACCCAATCGCCCCCCCACGGCGAGGTTCCGTAGCTCATGTATCGCCGACAGCATCGACTCTCGTTCAATCTTCATCAGCACGGATTGCGCTCCGGACTCCCCTTCTCGCTGGATACGAGCCGCATCCGCTCGAAGCTCAGCGCTGCGCAGATACGGATTATCCGGCACCGAATTCCGAAACCAATGACGCAGTACCCCAGCATTGTTCGCTTCTTCGTCCAAGCGCAATAAAGCTCTCTGAAAGTAGGGCACGAGGATTTTCGCCCATCCTCGCGCCCCGATATTGCAGTCGCGGCCGGTCAGATACAGCCCAGCCTCCGTGTACTCACATTCAAAAGGCCCGCCCCGGCGTTCCTCCTCTGCAAACCGTGCCAGTGCGTTCACAGCAGCTTTGGGGTCGCTCGGCGTCAATTCCCGCAAGATTTCGGGTCTTACTGCACCTTGAAACCCCGAAGCCGAATGAACCTCGTAGGTCGCTTCCGGATCAACGGTGCGGAAGAGTCCACCAAGGAACGCAATTGTGCAGGAACTGATGCATCGATGCCCTCTGGCAACCCTCACTGTCGCTTGAAAATGACGCAGCACACGGCCCACATTGACGCCCTCAACCAAATCACCGCCATAGGAATACAGCAAAACCTCCTCGTACGGCCGGTCTCGGCGGCGATACAGGCGTTCGTACAGTATTCTGGCATCACCCTCATACAAACCCACCTTGCCATCCGGCCATCGGAAGCGTTTTTGCGCCCAAAACCCTTCCTCATACGGCCGGCAATCATCCTCCTTCAAGAGCGGGCAGTCGTACAACAGCAACCGCTTCCCATCCTCGCTGTCTCTGATCCTCAGCCCACACACCGGCATCACCCACCCCATCATCAACACCGCGCAGCCAAGTAGCCCGTTCGTTGTTCTCATCTCTCAATACCACCCTCCTACAACTTCTTTAACTTCCATTCCTCCCCTGGCTTCCGGCAGTACGTCACCAGGCTCTGGTCCGTCCCCAATTGATCCTCCACAACCCTGCACTCCCGCTCTCCATCCACATACATCGGTTGCGCTTTCGCTACCCCGTTCAGCGAGCTGTCCTCCGGATCCGTGTAGCTGTGCGGAGTCATCGGAGCAGCATCGTCCAATGCGTTCATCACCTCCTTCTGCCGCGCCTGAACCCCTCGTTTGCTCAACCGGCTGTATGTCGTATTCGCAATCACTGCCCCTCCTCCACAAAGCGCCAACGCAAACCCGATCCGGAATGCAAGCTTCTGTTTCTGCGCCTGCTCCGGTGGTACCTTCATCCTCTTCGCGTGATAATCTGCAACTTTTGCCCCCAGTCGCTCCCCGATCACCGCCCCACCGGCACATGCGCCTGCAACAACCAAACCACGAAACTGCCCTTGCAGCTTCTGCGTACCCATGCTGCCGGCCCACAGAACTGTCACCACCAAGACCGCAACCGCCCTCCGCGGCTCAAACCATTTTGTTCGCTCCATTGCCTATCTCTCCCCCTCCGGCGCGATCCCAACCCTCGACTTCACGTCCTGCGCCGAAAGGGTCGGCTGCGGAAACGCAAACTTCACTTCATCGGTTTGCTCGTTCTCCAGCAATACCGTTCGTTTACTCGCCCATTCGCCTTCTGAACACGACAGCGTTGCCGTGACCACGAATACGCCCCGCGTCCCACGATTCTGCACCGTCGCCCGTACCATATAGCCGAAGTCCGGTTCTCCTCTAGCATCGGCAAAAGCCTGCGGCTCTGTTTTCACCAGCAGCACTCTCGCATCCCACGGCGCTCCGCCTTCGCTTTGCCCAACCGTAAAAAGCAAAGCAAACGCCAGCATTCGTATCATTCTCGATCTCATTCCGTTCCTCCCCTTCGTTCAATTGATTCCGGCGCTATCGGCGCGGCTTCCACGTACGCCCCTCCAACACTGTCTTGATCAGTTCCAGAAAACACGCCCGTTGCTCTTCAGAAGCTTTCCCCAGGTACACCTGAAATCGGCTCACCGTCGCCCCACTGTCGTAGCTCGCCCTCGAGCCGAACGCGAGATACGCCGGATCATTCACAATCGCGCTATAGTCCTTCGCCGGATCGTAACTGCACGGATCCAACCGCCTCGCATCCGTCATCGCCTGCAGCGCCCCCTCAAATGCTGGAAGCCCGCCATCGCGCGAATTAGCGCAGGCGTTTCGGCGAATTCGTTCCCACCAATCCGCATCAACCGCAGTGATATTCCCTCGGAGGCCTACTCGCCGCAAGTCCGCCGCCCACTTCCCTATATCGTTCTGCGTCATCCCGCAGGGATTTTCGACGATCGACTTCTTCAACGCAGCCTCCAACTGCCGGTACTCCGCTGCGGCTTCCTCACGGCTCCGCTCATACTCTGGCAACTTCTTGCGGAAACTCGCCTCGTGCAACTGCACCGTCGTGATCCACGCGCCTGCACCAGGCTCCTCCAATGCCATGTGCACGGTCTCCGTCGTCAATTTGGTCCCGCCCCGCACCGGGTATTGAATTTCCATCTGCACCTTCAGCCCGAGCTTTTGCACCTGTAACAGCCGCTCCAGGAAATCTCCGGCGTCGCCGGATGTCAGTATCCTCCTCCCGATGGAAAGAATCAGATCGCCTGGTTGTACTCCGCCAAACAGCGCGGGACTCTTATCCTGCACGGCAGTTACTCTCGCCGTGCCGATGCTGATGCCTCCCGTCGCGATTGGGACCCGCTC
>CALFYN010000342.1 GCA_937952345.1 uncultured Acidobacteriota bacterium | reverse complement strand
TCAGTGGTTCTGAACGGCAAGGTCGTCCGGTGAGGAAAGCCAGATCGCGCCGGTAGCATTCCTTGGTCGTAGTACCCCGCGCCGAAGTCATACGTCCACTCGATTAAACCACTCCATACAGAACCAAAGTACTAGCAAAATAGCCCCTAACTAGGTAAGCGAAACCGTTGACCTCTGTCAGGCAAATACCCTATCTTTGATCTAGGAAAGGATCTGCCGCTTGCCTTCTGCGCTCATCCATTACAGCTATCTGCAACTGCTCGATCTCCTCACCACGATCGCCTTCCTGGTGCAGGGGGTGCAGGAAGGCAACCCCATCGTCCGCTTCGCACTCGAACTCACACCCTCCCCGCTCGCCGGATTGTTGATGGTGAAGATCGCCGCTGTGATGCTTGGCGTCTACTGCTGGCGCTCTGAAAAGACCCGCCTGCTAGGAAAGGTGAACATCATGTTCGCCATGCTGATTGCCTGGAACCTGGTGGCGCTCATTCTCGGATCCGTTGTTCCGGCCAGCCTGGCCTGACGCCGATCCGGTCCTCCCTCTCCACGAGTGCAGATCGCATTCACAGCAATCGCTGCATCGCCCGCACTTCGTGCAGAGATGATTCTCACACGCGTCTTTCGTGCAATAGATACAGATGCGCGTCGAAGATTCCGAACAGATGCTACAGACAAAGGTCGGCGTTGGGGTCACTTTTTCTCCTGCGGTCTCTTTCTCGGTCCGGTGATCGGAACCGGAGCGAGCGGATTGCGGTTCAGCTCCGCCTGGCACCGTTGGGCCTCGCGCTCGGCGATCGCATATTCCTGCTCCTTGTTCACCGAGAGATCCATCACATACTGGCGCAACTTCATCCGTGTGGCCGTATTGTCCGTCACCAGTTGCTGCAGCGCCGCGGCGTTCTCCGGACTCTCATATCGGCTCACACCATCGGCCAGGGCCGCCGTCACGCTCTCCAGCGCTTGGAGCCGGAAGTAGATATCCAGCGCCAGTGACAGCTTCTCCGGTGCGTTGGCGAATCGATCGGCCACCGTCTTGAGATGTCCCACTTCGGCCAGCACCATCTCCTGCTGCTTCAGATAGGTCATCGAAGCTTGCTTCTGATTCACCCAGTCCACAACCTTTAGGCGGTCCACTGTGGCTTTGTATTGCTCGGTTTGTTGCAACAGCGTCTGCAGCATCGCCTTGACATCCCAGATGGGCGCGATGCCGTTCTGTGCAAGGCCAACGGAGCCGAGCAACACGGTCAGGAGAATGGGTCGTAAAACAGGCATCTAAACAGTAAGTGTAGCGCTAGATCGGCTACAGTAGTCCAATGCTCTCACTTCTGTTCGCCCTTCCCCTCCTCGTCTCCGCAGAGCAGTTCGTCCTGTTTGACGTCACCTTCACCTATACAAAGCAGGATGCCGACACATCCACGCCTTCCAAATCGCACTACTACGTGAAGGGAGACCGGCTCAATCCCAACCGCCCCACGGACTGGACTTCACCTGTTGACTACCGCAACGGCACTGTCCATATCCGCGCCGAAATCCTCGAAAAACCGCCTGGCAACGAAAAGACGACCTGGACCCTTTGCTACATCCCCAACAAAGGCATCGGCAACGGCTACGGCTGCACGGGCACGCCGCTCTACACGGAACCCGGAGTGTATGAAACCGATATCCCCATGACCTCCTGGTGGCAAAACAATGCCATTGACTGGACCCAAGGCATCAAGCAAATGGATCTCGTGATCAAAGACTCGAGCGGTGGCGCCGGCCATGCCCACAAGCGCCCCGATCCCGAGAAATTCTTCCCCACCCGCGTGCGCATCACCATGGTCCAGGTGGCACGGGGATCCGTATACGATCCTTCGCAAATCCCTCCCCGATGATCGCCCACACCAATCGCGCATACCGCCTCGCGCGTGTCGCTTGGTTTCGATGCCGCGTAGAAAATTCCCCCCTGGAAAAACTTACCCTGCATCGCACAACATGAAAAGAAAATAATACTTCGAAAAGCCCAATTATAATAACAAAACTGCCGGTACAGCCCAACACCGTATCCGTTGATGGTGGGCTGATTGCATGCATCTTCCACGTGCCTCGGCACTGAACTTCCGATAGAGAGGATGCAACACAAAATGAGAACACTGATACCCGCCATCGCTGTCGCTGTCGGACTCGCCGTGTCCGCCTTCGGAGCCAGTTGGTCCGGCAGGCTGCTCGATGCTGCTTGCTACCAGGCTCAGAAGAAAACCGACACCTGCGACGCAACCAGCAAAACCACAGCTTTCTCCCTGTTCTCCGGCGGTAAGATCTACAACCTCGACGCCGCTGGCAATACCAAGGCGGCCGCGGCCGTGAAGAATCGCGCCGACCGCGCCAACCCCGCCCAGGCGCAATCCACCATGGTCAACGCCACCATCACGGGCAAGGAAACCGGCGGTATTATTACGGTCGAAACCATCGACGTCAAGTAGCCCCCACAACCGGAAACCTGCGTGCCTTTCTCTCCACTGCATCTGTGCTAGCCTGAAGGCGTAGTGGTTGTTTCTGCTGTACCCTCGCTGATCCGATTGTTACCCCTTCTGAGCGTAGTCGCCGTTGCCCTCCCCGTTTGTCGCGCACCCCATCGTCTGCCCGAACCGCTTATGCCGGACCGTACGCCACTGGCCGAGCAACACCTGCGCGCGCGCCTTGCGGTGTGGCAGGGCCGTCTCAAACTGACGGATTGGCGCATCTACTTGCGCATGGTCCCAGCCACTACGCTACGCGAAGGCACACTCGGCAACATCCGCTGGGACACGCCCCGCAAGGAAGCCACCATCCGTGTCCTCGACCCCTCCGAATACAGCGGGGCCTACGACGCCACACTCCGTGACATGGAGTTCACAGTCGTCCACGAACTGCTCCACCTGGTGCTATCGTCGCTTCCCCGCAGCGAGGCCAGCCGCACGGACGAAGAGCACGCGGTCAACAGCATGACTGAAGCTTTGCTCGAACTCGACCGGGTACACTAGACGAATGTCCGCTTCATCGTGGGAAACAGCTCCCGCAGACGTCAGATTCTTTCAGAAAGAACTCGACTCCTTCCTTCCCCAACGCGTCTTCGACGCCCACTGCCATCTCTACCGCAACTCCGATTTCACCACCAGCACGCCGGCGCTCGCCGCCTCTGGCCCCGCCATCGTGGATTGGCCCTGCTTCCTCGCCCACATGGAAGCCCTTGCCCCTAACCGTCGATTCTCCGCCCTCGCATTTCCCTTCCCCGCCGCCGGCCTCGATACCGCATCCGCCAATCAATTCCTCAGCGATCAACTCACGGCGCACCCCGCGCTCAAGGGCGCCATGATCGTCACTCCGGACATGGACCCTGAGTTCATCCGCCAGACCGTGCGAGGACATCGCTTCTCCGGCCTGAAGTGCTACCATCTGTTCGCTCCCACGCAACCCACCTTCAACGCGCCAGTGGAAGACTACCTGCCCGAAGAGCACGTCCGCATCGCCCACGAAGAGCATCTCACCATCACGCTACACATGGTTCGAGCTCGGGCCATCGCCGACCCCGTCAATCAGGAGAGCATCGCCCGGCTCGCGCGCAAATATCCGAATGCCCGCTGGATCCTGGCCCACGCCGCGCGCGGCTTCAATCCCTACCACACCATCGAAGGCATTGGCTCTCTCGCCGGGCTGGGCAATATCTGGTGCGATACCAGCGCCGTCACCGAAGCCGGAGCATTTGAAGCCATCGTCCGAACCCTGGGCGTGGATCGTCTTCTCTACGGCGCCGATTTCCCCGTCACTCATATTCGCGGACGCTGCGTCGCTATCGGCGATTCCTTCCTCTGGCTTACGGCGGACAACACGAAATTCGAAGCGGCCCACGCGCCCATCGAGCCGCTGCTGATCTTTCTTGAATCCCTGCGCGCGCTGAAAACCGCGTGCTGGAATCTGCACCTGAGCGACGCAGACATCGAGCGCATCTTCTACTCAAACGCCGCCCAGTTGCTCTCGGCGACCTGAGCCTAAGCCAGCCGGAAAAACCCGGAGTGCGCCACAGGCCCACGTAGCCGCTCCCGCACATCTCCCGCATCCACGGCCGATCGCAACACGGCAAACACTTCGCGCACCGCCGCCCCATACGCTGCTACATGCGCATCCGTATGCGCATACATCGCATAGAACGCATTGCTCGCCAGAAAGCCGCGCTCCAGCATCTCCTGCACAAACAGCGTCTTCACAACTTGCGGCTCCGGCTCCTCAATCACAAACCGCGCCAGCGGAGCCATCCCCGCCACCGCAATCCGCAACCCCGTTTCCTCCGCCGCCGCACGCCACACGTGCTGCACACTCTCGCCGATCCGCATCAGATGGGCCGCGACATTCTCCCGCCGGTGCTTTGTCACACAAGCCAGTGCCGCCACTGGCCCAATCCGCTCCGTCCAATGCGTCGAGCTTAGGAAAGTCTCCTGCGCCGCCTGCATCGCATCGCCCGTCCCAATCACCGCACCCATGGGATATCCGTTGCTCAGCGCTTTCGCAAACACGGCGATATCCGGCATCACGCCATATAACAGATGCACTCCACCGCTGTTCAGCCGAAACGCCGCGGTGATTTCATCGAACAACAGCAGCGCACCGCGCCGGCGCGTCTCCTCACGCACGGTTTCCAGAAACCCCGCAGCGGGTGGAGCACCCCTCTGCGGCTCCATCACCACCGCCGCCAGATCGTCGCCCGCCTGCGCCAGCGCCCGCCGCAATCCATCCACATCGTTATAGGCAAACGGCAGCGCCGTCCCACGCAACCCGCGCGGCACACCCGCCGGATCCAGCCCCGGCAGCAAATGCCCGGATAACGCATCGTCCTCGGCCAGGTTCGCCGCCAGATACCAATCCTGCCACCCGTGATATCCGCAAAAAACAATCTTGTCCCGTTTTGTTCTGGCCCGCGCAATCCGCACCGCCGCCGCCATCGCCTCGCCGCCGCAGCGCACATAGCGCACCATCTCGGCCCACGGATGCAGTTCGCACAGCAAGTCCGCCAGTTCCACTTCTTCGGCGCAATTCAGCGTGCACGCCGATCCATTGGCAATGGCTCCGCGCACGGCGTCATCCACATCCTGATCGGCATACCCCAACACGCACGCCCCGATGCCACCGTACGACATGTCGAGATACCGGTTCCCATCCAGATCCCACACTTCCGCCCCACCGGCCTTCGCGTAATACGCCGGCCACTGCTCCGGCAGAAACATCTCCGGCCGCTTCGATAGCAACTGTGTCCCACCGGGAATGCGGGTCCGCGCCCGCCGGTACAATCTCTGCCCTGTTACTGATTCCATACGATTCGCGCCAGCCACAGCGTATTGTCGGCTCCCAACGGATTATCCGGCTTGATGACGATGTTCGGTCCCCACGTCTGCATCCACTCCGTCACAGTCACCCACGACTCCCGATCGCTCACTTCCGTCACTCCAAAATTCCCCAACCGCGCTCCGCGCTGCGGCACCAGCACCTTCTCCGTTGCCCGAATCACGCGCAGCGCGGCCGGATCGACCTTCGCGATGAACAGCGGCGCACGGTGACGGAACACATGATCGTTCTCCGCGCCCTTCCGTGTGTAGACCAGGTACAGCCCCTTGCCGCCATGCGTCACCCAATGCTGCTGCGTGTTGTAATTCCCCAGTTCCGTACCGTCATCCCACAGCCACGGGCGCAGCGGCTCAAAGTGCAACCCGTCCTTACTCGAACTCACGTACCCCCTGTCATCATGCCGCACTGTCAAATAGAACCGGTCTCCGAACCGCGCCAGCGAAGGCTCCGCCAATCCTCGCTTCTCATTCACCGCCAGTTCATTTCCAATATCCACCACTCGCAACTTCTTCCCATCAAACCGGCACCGCAGCACGCTCACCTTGGAAAATTTCTCCCCTTTGGCCTTGTGATAGATCGGCAAAAGCAGATCGCCATTCGGCAGATCCACGCGCTGCACCGAACCAGCACCAGCGTTGTAATAGCGGTCGCCACCCGGCATTTCCAGGGTCGCCCACGGAGTCCACGTCCGCCGGGCCGCATCGTATACCGAATACGTTGTCTGCCTCGGTGTCACCGCCATCACCTTGTTATTGAGATACCGCACCGTATGCCCGATCCCCAATAACTTCCCCG
>CALFYN010000341.1 GCA_937952345.1 uncultured Acidobacteriota bacterium | reverse complement strand
GCTCCATGCCGCCGGCTTCGAAGAAGCTTCCATCGAGCCCACGCGCATTTACAAAGTGGAAGACGCCCGCGAGTTCCTGTCCGGCCAGGGCCTTGACGTCGAAGCGCTTGCCGAACAAGTGGACGGCAAATTCCTCAGCGGCTTCATCCGCGCCCGCAAGCCCGCAGCCTGTTGCAAGCCGGGGTGCTGCGCTTGAGTCTGGAACGCGTCCTCATCCTCTGTACCGGCAACTCCGCCCGCAGCCAGATGGCCGAAGGCCTGCTCCGGCACGACTTCGGCCATCGTTACGAAGTAGAGAGCGCCGGCTCCAAGCCCGGCATCGTGCGCCTTGAAGCCATCGCCGTCATGGATGAAATCGGCATCGACATTCGATCCCACCGCTCCAAGCACGTCGATGAATTCACCGGGCAGCACTTCGATTGGGTGATCACGGTCTGCGACCACGCACGCGACGTCTGCCCCGTCTTCCCAGCCGCCACGCGTATGGTGCACCACAGCTTCGATGACCCCGCCGCGGCCACCGGCGACGAGCAGGCCTGCCTCTCCGTCTTCCGCCGCGTGCGCGACGAAATCCGAGCCTGGTTCCGCAACGAATTTACCGCCCGGCAGCCTTCTCCGCCGCACGCATGACCCGCAGTAGATTCCCCGAATAGATCTTCCCGATATCCGCGGCCGAATACCCCTTTTCGAGCAGGGCCTTCGTCAGATTCGGGAACTGCGAGACATCTGCCAAGCCTTCCGGCACGCAGGACACGCCATCGAAATCGCTTCCGATTCCCACGGCGTCGATCCCCGCGATTTTCACCACTTGATCAATATGCGCCACCACATCGGCTAACGTGGCGCGCACCTTCACCTTGGGCCGCGACGACGCCGGCAAACGTCCCAACTCCGACGCATCCGCCGACTTCTGATTCAGAAACTCGCACCCGAAATTGATCTGGACCACGCCACCTTTCTTCGCCAGCGCCCGGATCATGTCATCGCTCATATTCCGGGCGATATCGGAAATCGCCCGGCACGAAGAATGCGAAGCAAACGGTGGGGCTTTCGCTATCTCCAGCACATCCCAAAATGTTTTGTCCGCCACGTGCGAAATGTCCACCATCATCCCCAGCCGGTTCATCTCCGCCACCACCTGCCTGCCGAATGGGGTTAATCCGTTATGTAGGGGCTGCGACCCCGACGAATCCGCCCATGAATTGTTATTCGAATGCGTCAGCGTCATGTATCGGATTCCCAGATCGTAGAACGTGCGCAGTAGCCGCAGGCTGTCCTCAATCGCGTGCCCGCCCTCGATCCCCATTAGCGCCGCCATCTTCCCTTGCTTGCGTGCGGCCACGATCCCATCGGCAGTCGTCGCCAGCACAAAGTCCGCCGGAAACCGCGCCACGATGTCGCGCTTCACCGTGTCGATCATCTCCAAGGCCCGATGCGCCGCCTGCTGCTTTTTCGCGTAGGCCGCCGCAACATACACCGCGAAAAATGTAGCCCCCACGTTGCCCTGCTTCAGCCGGGCGATATCGGTATGCGTCGCCTTCCCCGGCTTCGACAAGTCCAAACCCCGCACCGTCTCCGACGTGACATCGTTATGCGTGTCGATCAACAGCATTGAACTGTGGATCTTCCGCACCTCCGCATCGGAAACTACCTTCGTCTGCGCGCACACCAGCACTCCGCAGAAGAACAACAAAATCCGGATCATGGGGGCATTGTAGCCCGCCCGCCTCCCAATCCCCTACTCGAAGGACGGAATTGTCGCCGGCGGGCCATCTGATCAACAGCATCCCCACCGAGCCAACCGGCGCAGGCATGGCACTAGCCTTCCCAGGCACCAAACATTTTCACCAAAGATTGTTTTGAAGACCCTGCCGCCGCCGCACTTCTCCGCTATGATAAGAAGCTAAGGAGCTACCGTAGTTGGCCTTGCCCCTGGCACTCATCCAAATCAATATCCTGAACCTGATCTCCACGGAGAAGCCGATCCCGCTGGCGGTGCTCATCCTCCTCGTGATCTTTTCCGTCCTATCCTGGACGGTCATCTTCTCCAAGTGGAGTTCACTCAAGAAAGCCCGAAGCGCCGATCTCAACTTCCTCCGCGCTTTTCACAAGGCCCGTGAACTCGGCTCGCTTGCCCTTGCCAGCGAACAGTTCAAGGATGCGCCTCTTGCCTATGTCTTCGGCACCGGCTACGAAGAAGTGGACCGACAAGTGAAATCCGCCGGCCGTCTGCGCAACAAGACCGCCGTCGAGCGCATGTTGCAACTCGGCATCAGCCAGGAGACTACTCGCCTGGAAGCACGGATGAACCTGCTGGCCACGACGGCCACGGTCACCCCTTTCATCGGCCTGTTCGGCACCGTGTGGGGCATTATTGAAGCCTTCAACGCCCTCAGTTTCTCTGGAGCCGCCAGCCTCCGCGCCGTCGGCCCCGGCATCGCAGATGCCCTCGTCGCCACCGCCATGGGCCTGTTTGCGGCCATCCCCTCGGCCATCTTCTACAACCACTTCGGCAACACGGTGAAACAGATCGGCATCCGCATGGATGAGTTCGCCCTCGAATTCATGAACCTCACTGAGCGCACCTTCGAGGAGTAACCGCATATGGCCTTCTCGATGGGAAACGATTCGCGAGGACGCCGCCGCACGGTGGGCACCATGTCCGAAATCAACATCGTACCCCTCGTGGACGTTGTCCTCGTCCTACTGATCATCTTCATGCTCACCGCACAAGTCATGGAGTTCGGCCTCGAAATCGACGTTCCGAAGGTGAAGCAGAGCAACACCAACGCCCAGGAACGCCCGGTGCTTTCGCTCACCGCAAAGGGTAACCTGTATTTGAACGAGGCGGCTATCAACATCAACGACGTAAAGGCCGAAGTCGAGCGCCGCTTCGGAAAGGATGCCAAGGACGTCTACGTGCGCGCCGACCGCAACGTCACATGGGACGTCCTCGCCCAGGTTGTCAGCGCCATCAAGGACGCGCAACTCCGGGCGCAACTTGTAACCAAGGCTGAGGATATCCCCGACAGAAGGCGTTAAGCGGCATGTCGCACAGCATCGCATTGGACCCAAGGCAAGACCAGCTTTCGAAGCCCCTGGCCGCGTCCCTTGCGTTTCATTTCAGCATCGTGGCCCTCGTCGGTGGATTCACCTGGTGGGAGAATCGCCACCGCGACACATTCGGCGACCCGAACGCCGGACCCGGCACTGCCACCGTCGATCTAGTCGAGTCTATCCCCGGCTTCCGGCAAACCCGCGACACCCAGAAAGTCGCCAACGAAACCGAGTCGCAAACGCCATCACTCCCCAAACCGGAAGCCCGCCCGCGCGTCGAAGAGGATGACCCCGATGCGATCAGCCTGAAGTCGAATCGCAAGCAGCCCAAGAAGAAAACCAAGAAACAGCCCGTTGCCAAGATGAGCAATCAGAAACGCCTGTACACGCCGGAGCAGATCTATTCGAGCACCGGCGCACGCGTTTCCACACCCATGTTAGCCCCGGCCAAAGGCGGTGGCGGAGTAGGACTCGGCTCATCCAACCCCTTCGGAACGCGCCTCGGCTGGTACGCCGACCTCATCCGCCAGCGCGTCGCCGAAAAGTGGCGTACCCAGGATCTGGATGCGCGCCTCAACAACTTAGAAGCAGTCGTGACATTTGACATCCGCAAGGATGGAAGTGTATCAAACATCCGCCTGATCCAAAGGAGCGGCAATTACGCGGTGGACACGTCGGCTGTGCGGGCCATAAGCGAATCCAACCCCCTGCCCGCGTTACCAAAAGAGTTCGAACGCAACATTGCAAGCGTGGAGTTTCAATTCAAACTGCAACGATGAAAAAGATCTTTCTACTCTCTGCGATTACATTGGCGGCTGCCTCGCTGGTCTATAGCCAGCAAGAGCGTCCCGATTTGGTGATTCCACTGAAGCTGGGCGAAAGGCCTGCCATCGCCATCCCCGATTTCCGGGGCTCCGGCGACGCCCAGAAACACATGACGGTGTTCAATAACACCCTTCAGTCGGAAATCGAGAATGCCGGCGTCTTCAAGATGGTTTCCAAAAGCATGATGCCGCGCGGCAATCCCCAAGTCCCCCAGGACGTCAAGGAATCCGCCCGTGGCACCGGTATGGCGCTCTCCGATTGGTCCTCGCCTCCCGTCGACGCCAATTACCTCGCCTTCGGCTACACCGGCATTCAGAACAACCAACTCGTGCTCTTCGGGTGGCTCTACAACGTCAAACAACCCGCCAACCCGCAAGTCATCGGCAAGCTCTACTTCGGCACCGTCGATGACAAGGGCGCGCAGCAGATCGCCCGCGAGTTCGCCGCCGACATTCTCAAACTGCTCGGCATTGAAGGTCTTGCTGGTTCCAAAATCTACTTCGTCTCCAATCGATCGGGCGAAAAGCAAATCTGGGTCATGGATCACGATGGTAGCAATCAGCACGTCTTCGCTCCTTACAAGGAGCTCTGCACGATGCCCTCCGTCTCTCCGGATGGATCAAAGATCGCCTTCACCCGCTTCGCCCCGGCGCCGATCATCATGATGCATTCCACGGAAGCAGGCCGCCGTTTGCCGTTCCTCAATCCCAGGGGATCGATGAACGCGATGTTGACGTTCGCCGCCGACGGCTCCAAAGTTGTGTTCGCCTCCCAAGTCGGCGGCTTCGCGCAAATCCATATCGCGAACCCAGACGGCAGTGGCCTGCAACGTCTCTCCAATACACGCGCTGTGGAAGTGGAACCCAAGATCAATCCGAAGACCGGTGCAGACATAGTGTTCGTTTCCGGACGCGGCGGACCCCAACAAATTTATAAGATGAATATAGACGGTGCAGACGTGCAACGATTAACACCAGGAGAAGGACAGGCCAGCAATCCCGCATGGCATCCGAACGGCAAGCATATCGCTTTTTCCTGGACCCGCGGCTTTGAGCCCGGCAACTTCAACGTCTTTGTGATGGACGTCACCACTCGCGATTTTGTACAGTTGACCCATGGCCGCGGGAGGAACGAAAATCCTACGTGGGCACCCGACGGAAGGCACATCGTTTTCGCTTCCAACCGGAGCGGCACGATGCAGATTTACACCATGCTTGCCGATGGAACCAATGTCCGGCAGTTGACCAATGCAGGCCGGAACGAGATGCCGGTCTGGAGCAAGTGATTCACAATTAAGATATATTAAGATTTGGCAGTTGCCCCGATGTAGTCTCCGGGGATTTATGGAGGCAAGTTTCAGGATGAAGAAGAAGCGTCAAATTGGTGCAGTACTCCTCACACTCTCTTTAGTAATGTTTGCCGACGGGTGCCGCAAGAAGGGACCCGCGCCGCCGCCACCGCCGAAGCCGGCACCCGTGGAGCCCGCAAAGCCCCCGGCCCCCAAGCCGGTGATCACCAGCTTTACGGTGGATCCGTCCTCGATTGAGCGCGGCCAATCGGCAACATTGCGCTGGTCCTCGCAAAATGCGACATCAGGAACCATCGACAATGGAATCGGCTCGGTGCAGCCCAACGGCAGCCGTCAGGTTTCGCCCTCTTCCACCACCACCTACCGTCTGACGGTAACCGGTGAAGGTGGTCAGGCCAGCCAGACGGTTACACTCCGCGTGACGGAGCCCGCTCCGCCGCCGCCGCCGCCACCGCCCGCTCCCAAGAAGACCATCCGCGAGCTCGTCGAACAGATGATCAAGGATGCCTACTTCGATTACGACAAGAGCGATATCCGCGAAGACGCCCGCAACACGCTTCAGCAGAACGCCGACGCATTGAAGACGATTCTGCGCGACGTGACGGGCACCGTCGTGATCGAAGGCCATTGCGACGAGCGCGGCTCGGCCGAATACAACCTCGGCCTCGGTGACCGCCGTTCCACCTCCGCCCGCGACTTCCTTGTGCAACTCGGCGTACCCGCCGATCGCCTCAGAGTCGTCAGCTACGGTAAGGAACGTCCGCAGTGTACCGAGTCGAACGAATCGTGCTGGCAGCAGAACCGCCGCGCGCATTTCGTCGGTGTCGAGTAATTGTTAACCGCAACTCACGAAGGACCGGGGCGACGCTCCGGTCCTTTGTGTTATCACAAGGAGTGACATGCCCTCAATCCGCAAATTCCTCTTGTTGCTGATCTTCACCTCCAGCGCGCTGTTTGCGCAGAAAACAAACGATCTCATTCGGGAACTGCAGCGCGACCTCGCTACGGTGCAGCAGGACTTGAGGTCGTTGAACAGCAAGTTCGACGAGCGGATTGCCGTCATCACTACGCTGCTTAATCAGGCGCTCCGCGAGGCCGATGCGGCCAGCAAAGGCGTCGCCATCATTGACAGCCAACTGAAAAACTCAATCAAGGAACAGCAGGGACTCGTCGTTAATTCCCTCGCCCCGCTCGGCACCAAGGTTGACGGCCTCACCACGGACTACGCCGCCCTTAGCGAGAACGTGAAGGAAGTCTCCGCCCGCATCAACCGCCAGCAGGTGATGCTGGAAAAGATCCTTACCGCCGTCACCACCATGCAAGCTCCGGCCCCGCCACCTCCAAGCCCCAGCGGCCAAGCGGGATTGCCCGCAGGTTGCCCCACGAACGTTGGCCCCGAGCAGGTTTTCACGCAAGCCATGGCCGACAAGGACCGCGGCAACGCTGATCTCGCAATCGTCGAATTCGGCGACTACATCAAGTGTTGGCCCACCGAGGAGAAGGCCGCCGACGCGCAGTTCTATCTCGGCGAAACGCTCTACTCCCTCAAGAAGGATTACGAGGCAGCCGTGACTGCTTACGACACCGTAATCGA
>CALFYN010000340.1 GCA_937952345.1 uncultured Acidobacteriota bacterium | reverse complement strand
CCACCAGCGCTTCGAGTCCCTTCGATGCCCCCGGAAACTCCGCCAGTTCCACGCGCACTCCTTCCGCCTCGAAATACCCCAACTGCCCCGCCAGATACACCGGAACCTGTGTCACCGATTGCTGCGCCGCAATCCCCAGCCGCACCACCTCCGGCCTCTCGCCACAGGACACACACCACAGCAACCCGGCCAGTACCCATCGCATGCCCTCTCATCTTACGACAGCGATCTTTCGCCCCTCATCCGACAAGGATCCCCGTGGGGCGGGACCCCTGTCCCGCAGCCAGCCCCCCGGCTGGCCTACTAGAGGCACTCATTCCGATCCGGCCGGATCTTCTGTCCCCGCCGCCCCGAAACGGTATACTCATCTCCTATGTGGAGCATCCTCCTGCTCACCGCAACTCTCGCCCCTGCCCAATCCCCCCACGACCCCATCCCCGATCTCGCCCTCGGCAAGCGCATCTTCGATTCCCAATGCGCCGTATGCCACGGCCAGGGAGGCACCGGAGGCCGCGGCCCAACCCTCACCAACCCTAAACTCCCTAAAGCGCCCGACGAAGAATCCCTCCGCAAAGCCATCGCCCAGGGCATCCCCCCGGAAATGCCCGGCGCATGGCAACTCTCCACCCGCGAGGTCGCCAGCGTCGCCCGCTACGTCCAATCCCTCGGCGCCGTAGCTCCCGAAAAACTCCCCGGCGATCCCGCCCGCGGAGCCGCCCTCTTCCGCGCCAAAGGCTGCCATTCCTGCCACATCATCGACGGCCAGGGCACACCCAAAGGCCCAGAACTCACCGCCATCGGCGCCAAACGCAACGCCGCCCACCTCCGCGCCTCCATCACCACCCCCGCCGCCCATCTCCCCGCCGATTTCCTGATCGTCGAAGCCGTCACCGCCACCGGCCAAACCATCCGCGGCCAGCGCCTCGCCGAAGACCCCTTCACCCTCCAACTCCGTGACACCGCGGGCGCATTCCACAGCCTCCGCAAAACCGAACTCAAAACCTGGAAACATCTCCCCACCGAAAGCTCCATGCCCTCCTTCGCCAAAGCACTCACACCCGCCGAACTCGACCACCTCATCGCCTACCTCGCCGCCCTCCGGCAGAGCCAGTGAAGCTTCGCACTGCCTTCGAGGGGCGGGCCGCCGCAGATCGTCGGAGTGATGATGGGAGGATGCTCCTCATCGCCGCGTTGCTGCTGGGAATGCTCGGCCTCCGCATTGACCGCATCCAAGCAGCGCTCAGCTAACCTGAATCTGAGTCCCTACATCGGATCCGCAATCCAGATGTTTCCCCGCGTTTCCGCGATCGGCAGATACAAGCGGTCCCCGCTCATGCCATACCCGAACCGGTTATAATCCGCCAGCCCCGATGGTCCGTGGACATGCAGCATCGCCTGCGGTTCCCCCACCGGCTTCTTCGATTTCGCCTGCAACCGCTGAGCCCAAACACACCAGGTCCCGTCTCGCATCGAAAGGAAGTACAGCGTGTTCCCATCCGGCGACCACCAACTGCGCCCATTCAGGATCGGATCCCCGATCGCAATCCACTCCGCTTCCGGCGCGATCTTCAAACCGTCCGCCGCCGCAATGTACAACGGCCCGTGCCGCCGCGCGTCCTGAAACACCTTGAACGAAACCCACTTCCCATCCGGCGACCAGCGCAGTTCATGAATCGGATACTTCGGATGCCGCAACTGCACCTCCGCTTCCTCGCCGCTCGCCACATCCAGCACCATCCAGCGCAGCGGCGCAGCCGTGTAATAAAGCAATCTCTTGCCGTCCGGCAGCCAATCGAGCAGGTTCCCGATCGCCTCCCGCAACTTGCGTTCCGCCCCACCGTTTGAATCCACGATGTAGAGATGCATCCTGCGGTTCTCGACACGAGTGAACGCCACCTGCGTGCCATCCCGCGAAATCACTCCCCGAACCTCATTTCCCTCGCTCGCTGTCAGGGAGCGATCCTCCCCCGACTTCACGTCGCGCAACCAGACATCCGTGTTGCCGGTCCTGTTGGAAACATACACCAGCTTCAACCCGTCGGCGGATACCGATGGATACGTCGCCGCCGCCAACCCGGAGATCATCCGCTGCAACGGCCCCGTTAGCCTTCCCCGATCCGGCGCCAGAGGAGCCACAAAGATGTCGAAATCCGTCGCGGTGCTCTCGAACGCCAACCTCCCGCCGCGCGACGCCGATGGCCAGTTCTCACCCGTGCCTGTCGTTACCGGCTCCAACTGCCCCACCAGCTTCGAGCCATCGGGCGAAATCCCGACCGACCAAAGATGCCTTGCCGAAGACGACACCCCGGCATGCAGCAGCACCCGGTCCCCTACCATCCATTCCTGTGGAATGATGATCTGGCCGCTGTCGACGAAGATCTTCGCATTCTGTAGCGCGGCGTTGACTCCCAGGCGAATCACCGACCCCTTCTCCAGATCCACCGTCCACCAGTCCCAATCCGGCAGCAATCCAAAACCGTATGGCTCCTGGCTACCCACCACCAGCAAGCGCTTCCCGTCCGGCGACCACACGGCGTGGCGCATGTTCGCCGGCCCCTCGATTCTCTTCGCCGCTCCGCCCTGCGCCGGAACCAGGAAAACATGGTCGAACATACGGTTGCCCGCCTCCACCTTTGCTTCCCAATAGCTGATCCACTTCCCATCGGGCGAGAATCGCGGGAACCCTACGGGGCCAGTCGCCACGCGGCGCGCGGCGCCTCCCAGCGCGGGCACCACGAACAGGCCCTGATCTGTTCCGCGGGTGGTGTAAGCCACCATCGTGTTATCCGGCGAAAAGGCGGGATTGTTTTCGTCTCCCGGCCCATCCGTCAGCCGGATCGGATTGCCGCCCGATGTCTGTTGCACCCAGATGTCGAGACCGCTGTTCCCGGCGCGGTCGGAGGTATAGGCAATCAACTGCCCGCTGGGAGAAATGGCCGGCTGTCCTGTGTAGCCGGAGTCGCGCGTCAATTGAGTCAGCTTGTATCGCGGGGCCGTGCCTTTCGGCTTCTCGCTGTTGCGTTGCCCCAGCCACCACCCTGCCCCCAGCAGCGCCACTACGCCGGCTGCCGCGGCGCCTATGATCCATCTCTTCTTTGCGCTCCTCGGTTGCACCGAAGGAATCACCCGCGTGGCCTGATCCTGCCCTCCGCCCAGCATTGCCGCCAGGTCCGCCGCAAGGTCCATCGCCCTTTGGTAGCGTTGCTGTGGCTTCTTCTCCAGACAGCGGCTGATGATGCGCTCCAGTTCCTTCGGAACCGCGAGTTGGTTCGACTCCAGTCGCGCCGGAGCCTCGTTCACGATGCTGTACAAAACGGCCTGGCTGCTCTCGCGGTGGAACGGTGTCTGGCCCGTAATCAGCTCCTGCAGGCACACGCCCAGCGCCCACAGATCCGTTGGCGGCCCCATCTCACCGCCGGTGACTTGTTCCGGCGACATGTACTCCACCGTCCCCATCGTCGTGCCCTGCAGCGTCAGCTTCGATGCGCCCGCCAGATGCGCCAAGCCGAAGTCCATGATCTTTACCGTGCCCCGCCCATCGTCCAGCACCATGATGTTGTCCGGCTTGATGTCGCGATGAATGATGCCCTTCTCATGCGCCGCCTGCAGGCCATCGGCCACCTGCCGCACCATGGCAACGGCTTCCCCGAACCTGAGCGGACCCTTCGCGATGAGACGGCTCAGCGGCTGCCCCTTCAGCAGGGGCATCACCAGGTACACCTGCCCGTCCGCTTCACCCACTTCGTAGACGGCGCAAATGTTGATGTGATCGATGCCTGCCGCTGCTTTCGCCTCACGCCGGAACCGCGCCTGCGATTCTTCCTGACCCACCAGATGCGCGGCCAGGAACTTAATGGCGACAGGACGTTCCAGATCGAGGTCGATGGCCTTGTACACCACACCCATTCCGCCTTCGCCAAGCTTCTGCTCAATGCGGTAATGGGAAACCGTTTGTCCGATCATGCTGCTTTGTGGAGTCACGTTATTCTACTACGCCAGACTCGACAGAAGAATCACGGAATGCGGTTACGTCTTCACGCGGCCCGATGCCCGCTTGAAATAGCGGTAGGTCACTACACCACATAACGGCCGATGAATCCGGCCACCAATGAGAGGCCTCGGAGATGGCCGCTTCGGCTCAAGCGGAGATCCTGCGACAGCGCGTCGAGGCGGCCTATTCCAACTCCCTGCAGAGTTCCTATAGGTTCCCTCTTTGCCTGAGCGCCGCCGGCAGCGAGTCCGGCCGGGAGCAAGAGGATCGACGCCCCGGCTCCAACTGGAGGATCGCGATTACCCCGC
>CALFYN010000339.1 GCA_937952345.1 uncultured Acidobacteriota bacterium | reverse complement strand
AAACTGGAAAAGCAATACGGCGCCTGGCGCAAGGCCGTCGATGTGCATCGGGAAGTTCTGGGCGGGAACAAGGAAAAAGAGAAAGAGATCATTTACAAGAAGCTCAAGGAGGAGCATCCGGATGGCGAAGTGCTGTACGAGGAGTTCGCGGGTACAAAGTATCTCTACCAGGAGTACTACCCCCTGGGTGGCATCCCGTCGAAGGATGTCGTCATCGATCCGAAGGTGGACCTGTATTTCTCCAACGACACGGTCCGCGGGCTTGGGGAAAAAGAGCCCCATGTGTTCCGCGGCAAGGACGAGGATCTTGAGTTTCGCCCGGTCATTGTCTACCGCCTGACAAAGCGGTGCGCCGCGGAGGGATGCACGGGCCTGAAATTCAATCTTGGGGTGGTCCACACGTCGCCGGAACAGGGTACGAGCGAGTTCAACCGGCTCAAGATTTATCAGCATCAGTTGAAAACGGTGCTGGACCGGATTGTGAAGGAGGGTGGGCTCTGGGTTGTCGTGGGCGACTACTACCTTACGGCCGAGACGATCGTGGCTTCTCCTGGACCGAAGAAATCCAGTTCGCGGAGCAACAAGAACGAACTGGACGATTTCATTGAGGAAGAAACGGAAGTGAAGAAGCGGAAGGTCGAATCCAAAGTGGATCGACTGCCTCCCCACAGCAACCGGGACCGCAACGACCCCACGCTCAAGATCAACTTCGAACAGCAGATTCCGAAGGAACTGGAAATCGTGGCCTCGGTCTCGGCGACGAACCATCCGACATGGAAGCCGAAGTACGATCCCTTCAGTTCGGTGCGGGCGCAGGTAGCCGATTTTGGGATCTGCTCGCGGGCATGGCCCGTGAAGCAGGCCTACCCCATCGATCCGGATAATGGCGAAGTGCTGGCGGTGGACTGGAACAGCCGGGCGTTCCAACTGATGAAGATGGACGACACAAGCGACCACGCTCCCGTGCTGATTTACATCGCCAAGAATAGTGTCAAGGCGAGCAAGGAAATCCGGGCCATGTTGGGCTACTCGGAGACGTCGGATAAACAGTCTTCTGAAAAGAGCATTCAATTCCAGAAGGCAAAGGAGGAGATCGTTTCGGAGAGGCAGGTGGAGTTAGAGGAGACCTGCCGGGAGTTAAAGGAAAAGATAGAGCGGATGAAGCAAGGGGGTGTGGACTACCTAAAGGATGTTCGGGAATACCGCGCCGCGCTGCAAGCGCTGCTGCGGCTGAAGGCGCCGGCGACGAAGTTGGACACACTGGATTTCGTTCCCGAGCACTGTTAGGTAGCTGCGGGCCGCTTCTGTTTTTTCAGGCGCCAGGGCTTGCGGAAGCGGCGCATGAGATAGGCGTTGGCGTCGCGATCCGAGGTCAGTTCGCGCGCATCGTCCCAGCGCAACTTTCGTCCGGTACGGTAGGAGAGATTGGCCAGCAATCCGCATTTGGACAACTGATGGCCGTAGCGCACGTTGCAGGTGGTGTCGAGATTGCGGCTCTTGATGGCGTCGAGGAACTCGCGGAGGTGGCCGGGGGAATCGGGAATGGAGGGCGCGGGCCGGGGGAAATCGGGGACTTGCTTTCCGGCCGCCCAGACTTCGTGCTTTTCGTAGTTGGTGACCAGGGACGCCTCGGTTCCTTCAAAGAGGCAGCCGATGTGGCCCATGTGTTCGAAGCCGGGAAGCGGGGTGGGGCGGAAGCTGAATAAATAGAGGGCGCCGGGGAATTCGAGAATGGCTTCGAGCGTGTCGGGGGTTTCCGTGACGTCATCGAGAAAGAACCGACCGCCGGAGGCGGTGACGGTGGTGGGCGCTTTCCAATCCATGGCCCAGAAGGCGACGTCGGAGATATGGCACCAGAAATCGATGAAGGAGCCGCCGGAATAATCCCAAAAATGGCGGAAACTGCCGTGTGCGCGGAGGGGTGTGTAGGCGTGCTTGGGCGCGGGCCCGAGCCAGAAGTCGTAATCGAAGCCTTCCGGAAGAGTTTCGGGATTGCGGCTGCGGGTGCTGCGTGTGGGTGAGGTCTTCCAGGCATGCACGCGGGTGATCTTTCCCAACTTCCCGGACCGCACGAGTTCGACGACGCGGCGGTAATTGGCATGATCGTTGTGGATATGGTTGCCCATCTGGCTGACGCGTTTGTAGTTGAGGGAAGCGTCGGCCATGGCGCGGCCTTCGCCAACGCTATAGCTGAGTGGCTTTTCGACGAATACGTCTTTGCCCGCTTCAAAGGCCTGTACGGTAGGGATGGCATGCCAGTGATCGGGAGTGATGATGGACACCGCGTCGAGTTCTTTCTGATCGAGGAGGCGGCGAAAATCGCCATAGCCTTGTGGCTTGTACCCCTTTTCCTTTTCGACGAGGGCAATGGCGCGGTCCCTGTGATTGCGGTCCACATCGCAGATGCCGCCGATGCGCACGTCCGGTTGGCGCAACAATTCCCGCAAGCGGCCGGTGCCCTGATTGCCGGTGCCGATCATGCCGACTACGAGCTGGTCATTGGGGCCCTTCTGTCCAAGCGCAAGACTCGCCGCGGTGGCGGCCAGAAACGTTCTTCGCGATAGGATTGCTGGATGCACGGATTCATCTCCCACGACTATGGTACTCTCACGCCAAGGATGACAATGACACGCCGGCAAATGTTCGCGAACATGGCGGCGCTTCCCGCGCTCGCACAATCCGCCGCGCCGCCGTACAAACTCGGTGTGATGGCGACGATGTTTTCCTCGCTTGCGCTGGATGAGGCGATGACGCGCATCCGCAAGATCGGCTACCGGTACATCTCGATGAGCCGGCGGCATGGGAGCGAATCGGTGTTCTCGCCGGAGATGCCGAAGGCGGAGCGGACGAAGATGCTGCGCCGGATCCGGGATCTGGGCGTCGAACCCTTTCTGAGCCTGGGCGGCTTTCAAGGGGATCCGCAGACGGCGGAGGGGCTGTCGCGGTTTGTCGCGCAGATCGACCTTTGCGCGGATTTTGAGATTCCCATCATGGTGGGCGCGGGCCCATGGTATTTCACGAAATTTCCCACCGTGCCCAAACGCGAACGCGACTGGCAGGTGGAAGTGAGCCGGTTCTACGCGGGGATGGAGAAGGCGATCCGGCACGCCGAATCGCAGCGCGTGATCATCGCACTGAAGCCGCACACCGGCATCACGGCGCGGGCGAAGGATTGCCTGGATGTGCTGCAGCGCCTCAAGTCCCCGCACCTCAAAATTGCATGGGACGCCGGCAACATCAGCTATTACGAGGGGATCTATCCCGATCCCGATCTGGCTGACCTTGCTCCGAATGTATGCTCGGTTTGCATCAAGGATCATAAAGGGCTTCGCGGGGTGAACAACTTCCCGGTGCCCGGGCAAGGCAACATCGACCATGAGCAGATGTTCCGGATTCTTTTCTCCGCCGGGTTCCGCGGGCCGATGGCGATTGAGCGCGTCGATGCGGCCGATGGGGGGATGAACAAAGTTCCTCCCGCTGTTGTGGAAGAGCGGCTGACGGCGGCGTATCAATATTTGAAGCCACTGCTCGACCGCATTACGAGCGCCGCGTAAACGGAAAGGAGGATCCCGCATGCTATTTCTCATCGCGCTATTGTTCGCTGTCATGGTTCCGGGGCAGGATGTGCGCTTCAAGGGCAAGACGAAATACCTGCACAATGCCCGCGCCGTCGTGGTGCATTCGATCGACGATTCGACGAAGTATGTTCCGGAGACGATTGACGCGATGGACCGCCACGGGATCAAGGCGACGCTTTTCATCAGCACGGAAGAGGATCCGGCGCCGGAGGATCGCTTCTTTACGCAACTGCAGGTGCGCGATCTGTGGCCGCGGCTGCGGAAGGCGGTGGGCGACGGACATGAGATCGGCTCCCATTCGCGGCAGCACTCGTGCAAGAAGCCGGACGATGAGGCTTTCTGCGCGGCGGCGTATTCGGAATATGAAATTGCCGGTTCGCGGGACGATATTCTGCGGCTTACGCAACAGCCCTACGTCTGGTCGTGGTGCTACCCTTGCGGCAATTGCGCCACGTATCCGTTTATCCAGAAGCGGATCGCGGCGGCGGGGTATATCGTGGCGCGTAATTATCCCAACGAATTGCAGAACGGCCATGTGCGGCCTGATGTGCAGGACTTCGATGAGAACACGATGAACGCGGGGTACACGCAGGTGGTGCAGCATCGCAACTCGGCCCGGTCGGATACCGTGGATCTGGCCGCGCTGAATGCCAAGTTCGATGAAGTGTACGCCAAGGGTGGGATCTATCATTTCATGTCGCACCCGCAGTGGCTGGACTTCGGGCCGCAGGGTTTCTACGAATCGCACCTGCGGCATGCCGGGCGGAAACCTGATGCTTGGTATGTGCCGATGGGTCCGTTATACGCGTTTCGTAGTCTTCGCGACCGGACCGAGGTAAAACAGGAAAGCCGTAATACGTTTTCGGTGCGCAATGATCTGGACAAGCGGATTTATGGCGGGACGGTGACGCTCGAGTTTGCAGCGCCGGAAGGCATGGCCGTGCGCGCGGGCCATGATTTGCTTGCGGAACTCGGGCAAGCCCCGCAAGGCCGCTGGGACATGGAATACGTGCGCCGCGATGGGGGAAGCCTGTATGTTACGGTGCGGCCGAGGACGACGCTCCACTTTTTTCAACCGGCGGCGCCTTCGTCCATCACAGGGGCATGGAAACTCAGTTATCGGACGCGCAACGGACTGGAGCGCCAATCGACGCTTCATTTGCAGGTGGATGGCAACAAAGTCAGTGGAACACTAGAAGGTGATCGGGGCAAGGCTCCGATCAGCGACGGTGTGTTGGAAGGCAACCGGCTGCGGCTGACCATCCTTCGCAAGGGCAATAATGACGAGGTGCCGGTGTCTTGCGAAGGGGCCTGGGACGGCGGTGTGCTGTACTTGCGCCTGGCATTTCCAGGCGCGGACGCCATCCCCGCGGTGGGGCGGTTGCCATAGAGCACTGCGCCACGGAACTCCGGGGCTTATTGTTGCACTGGGGCGGGGACTGGCGGGGCGGGTGCGGCGGGTGCGTCGGGAACCTTGCGCGGCAACACGGTGCGTGGTGCGTTCGATTCGTTTTGGCCGGCGCGGCGCACGGTGATTTCTCCGCGCTCGGTTTCGAGGTGAATCGCCGGACCGCCCATCGACCCGCGCAGAGTGGACGCCCGGTCCTCGGTTTCCAGCTTCAGCGGTGCGCCGTAGTCATTGTTGACCTCGCCGCGCTTGGTGGTGGCGGTGAGATCGAACTTCGCTCCGGCGGCCACGATGAGATCCACGTTTCCGTTTTCCGTACGAGCATCGATGCGTCCGTGCGATGCCAGGGGCCGGATCTCGATATCCCCACGCTCCAGTTGCACCTCGGCGGTTTGAGTGAAGCCTCGCAATTGCACGTCGGCGACCTTTGTGCGCACCTTCACCGGGCCCTGCACATTTTCCGCCGAAATGTTTCCGAGCGCGATCTTCACCAAACCAGTGGTCTGCTCGACGCGCACCTCGGTGTTGCTGCTCTCAAAGCGCAGCGGCCTGGCGACGTTGCGGAAGGTCAATTCGCCGGAGTAGCCGCCGTTTACGGTAACCTGGCCGGCGATGCCTTCCAATTCGATATCCTGGCCACGGCCCTTGATATCGACGTTCCCCTTGACGTTCACCGCGCGGACGATGTCGCTGCGGCGCAACTCGATCTTAGCCGCTCCGCCGATGTTCTGGAGGCGAACGCCGGCATTGTCACTGTCGATTTCGACGCCGCCCGCGAGGTCACGCACATCGAAGTCGCCATAGCGGCCGCGTCCGACGAAGCTCAAGTTCTTGGGGATGGAGATCTCGAGGTCGGCGGAGGCGCGCCGGTTTCTGTCGACCTTTTCCTGATTCGTGCGGATGACGATCTGGTCGCCCATGGGGACGATCTCGATAGGCGCCTCTTTATCGCCGCGATCGGCGTCGGCCTGGTTGTAGGCCTGAATGGTCTTGCGTCCGCTCACCTTAATGCCGTCGCCTTCGGCGCCCACGATGGTGGCGTTGCCTCGCCCTAAATCGAGCACAACGCGCGAAGCTTTGCCCGCCTTCTGTTCCACATTGACGGGAAATTCAAAGCGTTCTCCGAAAATTTCGAGGCCGCGCACGGAAATGCGGCTGTTGGGCCAGCGGGAGTAGGCGTTCGATCCCCAGAAGCTGAGCGAGCCGAAGACGCACAACAGGATCACCACAAACCACTCTCCGCCGGAGACTCCCTGCACGGGCAACGGGCGATCGGTGAAGTGCCAGTAGAGCACTTCCACCAGCCGGGCCGATCCCCAGAGGATGAGCAGAAACGGCCAGTAGCGGGCAAACATGTCGAACAACGGAATGTCCGGCCACAGATTCCGAACCAGGAAGAGTGTGCCGACGGCAATCAGCAGCAAAGGCCCCACAACGGATCTCGGTTTCATGACTCGTTCCTCCTCTCTCCCCTTACGACGCGCTCGATGTGGCGCGTTCCATCAATTTCAGCAAGCCGACGATGATCAGCAGAGCCGGCCAGGTTGTCGAAAACGCATACCCGCCGACATGGTCAATGGCAAACAACGAACCGACGGTAATGAGCAGGATGGGACCGCGGACGGCCCGCATCAAGGGAATCTGCTGAGCATTAACGTTCATGATTCACCTCCTGTGCCAGATGCGCGTTCGACTTGAGCCGCGCGTACAAGAGGAACACACCGAGCGCGATCATGAGTACGGGCACGACATACGGCCCCAAGGCCCGCAAATCGAGCCAGTTGAGGTTGTCGAGCAGGAACACCACACCGAGGACAATCAGCAGCACGGGGAGAACGGGAAATCCCGTGTAAACCTGGGAATTCGGGAAAATCGAGGAGAATTCATCGACCGGCTCGCCGAGCATGCGTTTCTTCGCGGTGTGATAGGCCTCAAAGGCCATGTAGAAGATCCAGACGGGGATGAGCATCTGGACGAGGGCTTCGGTGGAACCGGCGCCATGGTCGGCCAGACTGAAGAGAACGCCGGTGACCAGCGCGTGCACGAAGCCCTTCGCGTACTGGCCGTTGTAAATGGCTCCAACGCCGGGGATGAGGCCGAGGACAAAGGCCCATCCTGGGGATACGCTGCTTTGGCTGGCGGGCACGGGCGAAACGTAGGGATTCGCCGCGCCGTCTCCGGGCGGCGGGCTTTGCGGTGGCGCCGCCGTTTGAGGCATGTGCTCGGCGCAATAGACCGTCCCCTGATAGTTCTGTACCTGCTCGGGAGTGAGCCCCATGCCGCAAGCGCGGCAGTAGGCTACGGCCTGTTTCGAGTTGTCGTTTACCGGATCCATCGGTCGGTACCTCCAGACTTCATTGTTTTGGCGCTCCCGTGTTTTCGGCCCCCGGGGCTGCGGGCCTGGACGGCGTGGCCGTCTCGTTGTCTGGCATCTGCCTGGCGGCTTCCTCATCGGAGGAAAGATCGCGGAGCATGGATTGCACTTCGTAAACGATGCGCAAACTCTCGTAGTATTTCACGGCCCGGTTCCAGGAGCGGTGCATCCTATCTTCGGCCGCTTCCCACACCTTCACGGGATGGAGGTCGGCCGCGCGCAACTGGCGGGCTTCAATTCCGGCGAAGCGTCCGAGCATGGCAAAGGAGAGGATGGTCATCGCCATACCCATGACGAGACGGGGCCGCAAAACCGGCTCAAAGAGCTTTCCGATCCACTGGCCAAAAGCGGACTTGGCCTTGACGGCAACAGGTTGCCGGGAGGGAACCTGCTGCAAGATCTTGGTTACGAGGACGGCGGGAGGTTCCACCGTGGCGGCGCGTTCCATGAAGGATACGGCCGCGGCGGCGTCGTGGGCAAACTCACGGCAAGCCGCACAACTCGACAAATGTGCTTCGACTGCTGCCCGCTCGTCCGCCGCAAGCGTTTCGTCAATGTATTCGCACAGCAGCAGTTCGAGTTCGTTGCACGTCATACTGCCACCTTGTGCTTTCTGAGGATGCGAGCCAGTTCGGCCCGTCCCCGGTTCAGGCGCGATTTCACGGTTCCTTCGGGAACGTTCAAAACCTGCGCGATTTCCCTGTACTCCATCTCCTCCAAGTCCCTCAATATCAGTGTTTCCCGCAGTTCCGGGGAGAGTTTCTCCAAACCCGACTGCAAGATTTCACTCGCTTCGCGGCCGGCCAGCAGGCCTTCGGTTCGCGCCGACAATGCCGCGGTTTCCTCGAGGACCGGTAACTGATCTTCAATCGAATCGGTGGCGCGCTCCTGCTTGCCGCGCCGGTAGTTGTCGATCAAGAGATTGCGGGTGAGCCGCATCAGCCACACGGCAAAGGAACCTTCCCCGGAGCGGAAACTGCGCAGACTCTTGAAAACACGCAGAAAGACATCCTGAGTGAGATCCTGGGCTTCGGTGTCATTGCCGGTAAAACGGTAGCATACCGCATACACTTTTCGCGTGTGCAGACGGACCAAGTCCTCCCAAGCGAATTCGTCACCGCTCAGGCAGCGATCAACCAGATTAGAATCGGTGTCCAAACTGTTTGCCCAACTCAGGCGGCCGCTAGTCGCGTTTCGCGAACCCCAGTTTGTTGCCGAGGCCGGGAAAGAAACCGCGATATGTGGTACGACTGCCATGATACCCTCAAACGGAGCACGAAGGAGAGAGGTTGCTGACCAGAGCCGCCATCGGATGTCTCCATCTTGCGCTTCCACCATGGAAAACGAACATTTCGCGTCAGAAGTTCGCGAAAGTTTTCCCTGGATGCGGGCTTCCTCGCCTGCGGGTGTTTCGTTGTATCCTAAATTTGCCCCCGGCGCGGAATCCGATGGAAGAGGCTTCGGGAGTCTGCCGGAAAGGATCTAATCGGACTGTCGGTTACAGCACTCAGTTCTCCCGCCACGCGCCGCCGCATGCTGATCATTGTGGCAGGCATCGCGGTATTGCTGCTTCTTTGGTTCGGGCTTCGAGCCAGAGGCAAGGAGTTTGAATGGGAGGTTTTTCAGGCTACTTTCCTGCATCTGCATTGGGGCTGGTTTTCGACGGGGATCTTTCTTGTTCTGCTGACGTACTTTGGCCGGGCGATCCGCTGGCAGGTGATGCTGCGGCCGGTGAAGCCACATTCGAATTTCTGGAATCTGTTGATTGCAACCACGATCGGGTTCACGGCCGTCGTGCTGTTCGGGCGGGCGGGCGAACTGGTTCGGCCGTATCTCATTGCGAGTAAAGAGAAAGTTTCGTTTTCGAGCCAGCTTGCGGCGTGGTTTCTGGAACGGATCTACGATCTGCTGTCGGTGCTGCTGCTGTTCGGCTTCGCTCTGGCCCAGATCACGACGTCTTCGACGAAACTGACGGGTCCACTGGAGACGGTTTTGCAGCTTGGGGGGCACACGGCGGGGGTGCTGGCGACGATCTGCCTGGCGTTGCTGGTGACGTTCGGCCTGTTTCCTACATTTGTGGAAAATAGGCTGATGGGGATACTGCAGGTGATTCCGGAGCGGTTTCGTGAACGGATTCAGGGCCTGGTGCGGGGTTTTCTGTCGGGAACGGGATCGACGCGGCGTGCCGGTGTGGTGTTTCTGCTGGTTCTTTACACGTTCTGTGAGTGGCTCATAATTGTCGGTTGTTTCCTTTGTATTTTCAAGGCGATACCGGTGACACAGAATCTCGGCTTGCTGGATACTTTGATTGTTGTAGGATTTGTGGCGTTTGGGAGTGCGGTGCAGATTCCGGGCATAGGTGGGGGTATGCAGGTGGCGACTGTGCTTGTGCTTACGGAACTCTTCCACATTCCGTTGGAGAGTGCCAGTGGGATTGCCATTTTGATTTGGGTGGTCACGTTTGTGAGTGTCGTTCCGATTGGGTTGGCGCTGGCTGTACGGGATGGGCTGGAATGGCGTAAACTAGTGAACGTGAAGGAGATGAAAACACTATGAGGTGCCCCTTCTGCGGCTATTTGGAGGACAAGGTGATCGATAGCCGGGAGAGCAGGGAAGGCGAGTCGATCCGGCGGCGGCGGGAATGTTTGAAGTGCACGAAGCGATTCACGACTTATGAGCGAATCGATGAAGTTCCGTACATGGTGGTGAAGAAAGACGGGAGGCGGGAGAAGTTCGAGCGGCAGAAGGTTCTGAGCGGGTTGTTGAAAGCGTGTGAGAAAAGGCCTGTGAGCATGGGGAAACTGGCGGAGCTGGTCGATGAGGTAGAGAGCCGGCTGACGGAAATCGCGGAGCGGGAGATACCTACTACAGAGATAGGAGAGATGTTAGTGGGGCGGTTGCGAGACGTGGACAAAGTTGCGTATGTGCGGTTCGCGTCGGTGTATCGAGACTTCCAGGATGCGGAGGCGTTCTTTCGGGAACTGAAAGATCTGATCCAGAAGAAAAGAAACTGAGAAACAGTGGACTGGGCGGCAACCGTATCAGTAGATGAAATCCGTCAAACTGTACAAGAAGGTGTAACCAAAACCAAAGTGAAACATCTTAAAAATTGGGGCTTAACTTCGCCCGGATTTGGTGTTACTATGTTCGAGGCGCAATCGGCCCTTTTCCGGCCGTCTCCTGGGCCAGCAGTCGTATTATCCGTTGGCGAAGAAAAAGTGAAAATGAGCCATAGCCAATGTGCGGCTGATAATGTTATCCCCAAAGGCTTTGTCAGATTAGCAGGAATCGGACACCCGTGGGGGAGGTGACTCTCAAGTGGATCAATTCGAAGATCAGTTTTTAGCAGATAGCCACGAACCGCTGGGTCTGCCTTTTGATGAAGAGGCTTCCTTCTTCCATCCCGAAGAAGTAGCTGAGGGCGACGAGTTCCAATCTTCTCAACAGGTTGAAGAGTCGATCTACACCGACGATCCAGTTCGTGTCTACCTGCGCGAAATGGGTGCTGTTCCGCTCCTTACCCGTGACGGCGAGGTGGATCTCGCACGGAAGATGGAGCGTGGAAAGCTGAAGATGCAGAAGGCGCTGAGCCGTTCCGCGCGTGTACAAATGATGGTTCTGGATTGGGCCGAGCAGCTCAA
>CALFYN010000338.1 GCA_937952345.1 uncultured Acidobacteriota bacterium | reverse complement strand
AAGATAGCGCGGCAGCCACAGCGCGAGTGCCACGAACGCACCGAAGACGAAGAACAGCACCAATCCGACTACCGCTCCGATGATACCGCCGAGGATGATATGGAGCTTCTCGGTATTGAAGAACTCCTTCGTGCGGCCGACGGCAAGGGCGTAGAGGAACCCGACCCATGTGGCGTTGAGGAAACAGATCCAGATGGGAGAAGGATGGCCGCCTGTAGCGTATTCGATGGATGCCATCACCATGGCGACGATCCACCCGACACCAGCGAGAGTGATGGCGATTACGCCGGGGATCATGCCGAAGATGATGTTGAGCAAATAGGCAGCAAAGGAAGCAAAGAAGCATCCCATCAGCGGATTGTCGGTTGCGAAGCCAACAATCATGAAGATCATGCAAAGCACCCAGAGCAGATCGCGAAGCCACATGATCCATGGCTCGTCCTGGCCGAACCAGAAGATCGGCATCCAGATGGCGCGTGTGCCAGGCACTCCGGGTGTCTTGACGGTGTGCTTGCGCTTGCATTCGAGGTGCTTGGAGCCGACGGGCGCGCGGCTGGGGTCGTATTCGCGGCGCATGACACGGACGGCTTCGGTGGTGTTGTGCGCGGTGACCTCGTAGCTGTTGACAAGGATATCTCGGGTGAAGACGGCAGCCACGGGATGGTTGTCGTAGATCTCCTGCGAGACGTCGTCGAAGCCTATCTTTTCCACGCGGACGGTGTAAGTGCCGGGGGCGAGTCCGCTGAAGAAGGCCTCGCCGTTGATGGTCGTCTGGCGCGGCTTGTTGGTGGGCCCACTGATGTAGACAAAGACTCCGTTGAAAGGACGGTCGGGTGTTTCTTCACCGAGGATGGGGTCGGTGTCCCAACAAACGGTTTGGAGGAAGACGCGGATGTGAAGGCTGCCCGTGGTACAGGGAACACATGCGCCGCCGGGCGGTGTGCCGCCACCGGGAGGAGTGGTGCTCATTTGGGTTCCTTCCTTGCCTCCTCGACCATTGCCGCGAGGGCTTCCACGCGGCCTTTGGGAGGAAGCGAACGAATGGATTGCCTGCCCGCGTCATCGAGGCCGAGGACCGTCAGTTCGGCGTAGTGCGTAATCTCGCGGCCGGATGCAAGGCCGAGTTTCGGACCCGTCCGCCGCGCTTCGACGACTACCTTCTGTAACTCCTCCGGCTTGGCGTTGCCGAGTTGCCTGGGATAGCGGTCTTTGAGGTATGTGCCGAGGCGCTGGTCGTAGCTGTCGAGCATGCTCTTTTCGAAGCGGCGCATCTGCTCAGAGCGGAACTGAAACGGGCGATGGACATCGGGCAGGGGCGGCATGGGAGTGGCGGCGAGTTCGGGACTCATGCGCCAGTTGAGAAACTGGATCTTCGATTCGGCTTGAAACTTCGCTTTGTCGTAATAGGCGAGCGATCGAATGGGGCCGCAGAACCAGCGGCGTTCTTCGGGAGTGGCGCTCTTGAGGAAGGGCTCGATGACGCGCGGATCCCAGAAGCGAAAGTACATCTGGCGGCCGGTGTCATCCTGCACCAATAGAAAGCGGCGCAGGTGGGCGTGGGTTTCCTCGAGGGGTGCGGTGGAAGTACAGAGCAAGGCTGTCTCTAGCACTGTCGGGCTCATGGCCATCCAATTCAGAATGATTTCACTCGGCGAGAAGCGGGCGATGTAAGGGGTGACGTGGAGGATGTTCTCCTGCGGGCTTTCACGAAACAACGGCATGTGCGGGATGTTCAGTTCGCGCAGCATGACGTGGAGGTTCTGAATCTGAGCGCCGTCGAGCATGATCAGCAAGTGTTCGTCGCGCACCGTCCAGACGGTGCGGATCGCCTTGCGAAGGGCGGCTACGAATGGAGTATCTTCCTGCCCGTTGGGGGTCTCAGTGGTCGGCATAGGGGCACTTCTCCACGAATGGGGTGCCTTCGCCGGCGGCATCCTTGAGAGCGGTGGACTGCGGGGAATCGGAAGGCGGATCTTTGAGGGCTTCGCGGGTTCCGGCCGTGGTGGCGGTAACGATGGCTGCGGCGGCAGCGCTGGGAGGGATCGGGACGCCTGCTCCCACCTCGCCGATGATCACGGTGGGGAACCCGGTGGTGACCACTCCGCCATGGGCTGTCGGATCGCCGATGCGGGCGGAGAGCATTCCTTGAATGATTACCGTGGGCGAGCCCATTACGATGGCGTCGGGAATGACTCCTAGGCAGAGCGACACGTCGGTGACACGGGCGGCGGGCATCATCCCGATGAGGACGGTGGGAGCGCCGATAGTGGTGATGACACCAGCCCCATGGTTGGGACAAAGGGTCGCGTCTGTGAGCCTTGCAGCAGGAGGCATAATTCCTCTCATTGATACAGGCGAAATCGGGAGGGCGAATCCGTCATCCAGTTTGCGGCTATTTCCTGAGGACGGCGAGTGCCTGAGCGGCGCGGTCAAAGAAGGTGCGCCTCTCGGCGTCGTTGGGAAAGACGAGGGGGGCGGTTTGGTAGTAGTCGATCTCGGTCTGCCAGCGGGCGGCGAGGCGGTTGCGGGTCTCGCGGTCCGGGGGGCCACCGGTCCATCGAATGTAGCGCGGGTTGGTATGTGCCTGGATGTCAGGGGCACCCTCGGTGTCGGGCTTGGCGATGGCGCGGGCGGCGATCCAGACGGGGCCGGTGGCGGGAATCGTGGCTTGGGCGGTGAGGCGGTCGCCGGGGCCCGAACTGGCGATGACCTGGCCGTTGGCTAAGATTTCGAGCTTGTCGAGTGGCCGGAAGAAGCGGGATTCGGCCGTGGCGTGGTTGCCGTTGACCTTGAGATCGATGAGGGGGCCGTTGGTAACGAAGCCTTCCCCATTGCGCACGCCCTGTGCCCAGGCTTCGTAGGCGGAAGTGCCGGGATTGGCTCGGATCATCAGGCGTTCGGGGCCGAGCAGCGGCAGCCAGCGCGACCATTGCTTCTCGCTGGTCCAGCGGTTGAGGGCGACGGGGAAGTCGCTGCCGGCCACTCCGGTGAGCTTGAAGCCGGCGTTGAGCACTTCGTACCACTCGTCTTTCCAGAGCTTGCCGAACTGGAAGACCTCGGCGAAGTCGAGTGCGCCGAGGGCGAGATCCATGAGGAAGCTGGAGTGCGGTGTGGAACCGCGGAAGTGGGCGAAGCCGACGGTGGCGCCGAGTTTGCGGCCCTGGGTGAATAAAACAAAGGGGTAAGGAAATGTTTCAGGGCCGTTGGCATACATTGTGCCGACCGATAGCGGGCGGAGAATCTCGCGGCCACCGAGCAGATTGATGTGGCCGAAGAATTCGGAGCGGGATTCATGGCCTGAGCGGATGGACCGGGCCGGGCGTCTGGCCTCAGCTTTGGGGCCGAAGCCGTACTGCGTGGCGGCATCCATCTGACGCTGGAGTTGGAGAAAGTTGCCGACGGAGAGGTCTTCGGCTTCGAGCCAGTCCAGGAAGATGGGGTCTTCCTGGGGGGCTCGGATCAAGTGGATGTGGTCGTCGCTGGAGAGGTAACGCTTCGATTCACCGTTGGTCCAGTCTTCGAGTTTGAGCTTGAGGTTGGTGGTCTGGCCTGCGCTGAGGGTGAATGTCTCGGAGTATGGTTTATAGGCGAAGCCGCGATAGGCTTCGATGCGATACTCACCGGCGGGGAGATCGAAGCCGGCCTTGCCTTTGAGCAGGAAGAAGTGGGAGATGTCGTTGCAGGTGACTTCGAGCGTGGCGGGATCGGGTGTGCGCAGCCAGAGGCGCTCGCGATAGAAGGTATCGGTGCGCAGAGGAAGCATCGCATCGACAGGGTTGAGGCGGAAGGGGCGGTTGTTCTTGAAGAGATAGACTCGCGCCGGCAGCAGGGGTTCGGTGGCAACCTCCAGGCGGGCGGAGAGCGAGGCGAGTCCGGATTCGCGGAACTGCGCCCAGGCAAGGGCCGCCGCGAAGGCAAGTGCTAGCGCGGTTCGTTTCATTTATAGATCGCAGAGTGTGGTGGCTTCGTCGAGCGATGTAAGGGGTGTGCGCTTGGGGATGAACTCATGGGCGAAGTAGCCCTTGAAGCCCGTTGCGAGGATGGCCTGCGCGATGGCCGGGTAGTAGAGTTCCTGGGTGGTGTCGATTTCGTTGCGGCCGGGGACGCCGCCCGTGTGGAAATGGCCGAAGTACTGGATGTTGTCCTTGATGGTGCGGATGACGTCGCCCTCCATGATTTGCATGTGGTAGATGTCGTAGAGCAATTTGACGTTGGGCGAGCCGACGCGCTTGCACATTTCGACGCCCCACTTGGAGAGGTCGCACATGTAGTCAGGGTGGTTGACCTTGGAGTTGAGCAACTCCATGTTGATGATGAGGCCTTTGTCTTCGGCTTCGGCCTTGACCTTATTGAAGAACTTAACGCAGTTGTCCATGCCTTGCTCGTCGGACATGCCTTTGCGGTTGCCGGAGAAGATAATGATGTTGGTGACTCCGGCGGGCTTCGCTTTGGCGAACATTTCGCGAAGCTGGGCTTCGATTTTGTCGTGGTTTTCGATGCGATTGACGCCTTCGGCGATGGTGGAGACGCCAGAGGCCATGGTGGGGGTGAGTCCGTATTTCTGGACAACAGGCCATTCGGCGGGGCTGAGGAGGTCAATGCCAATGAGGCCGAGGCGGGCGCATTCGCGAGCGAGGTCTTCGAGGGGAATGTCGCGGTAGCACCAGCGACAGACGGATTGCTGGAGATTGCCTTTGCGTGCTTTACGGCTGACCTGGCTGGCGGCCGATAGCACGGCGGGAGCGGCGACGGCGGTAGAAAAGGTGCGGCGTGTCATGGCTGATTGCAGTTTACCTCTTGGGGGAGCGCCGTGCGTTGGGTTCGTTTCGTGATTTTTGATGGGCCGCCGATCAACGCCGACGAACGCCGATGAGTGATGAATTGTGATGAATGGCAGGATGC